>NZ_CP056082.1 GCF_014217215.1 Rothia nasimurium | reverse complement strand
ACCCGGGCAGACGGCAGCGAAAACGCCGATGGAGCCGATACCACGGCCACAGAAACTAACTCCTGTACGGGTAGCCCTGGCGGTAACGCTGATGCAGGCAACACTTACCCCTGGGGCGAGTACGGAGACGGTGGAATAGTCACACCCCCTAATGAATGGGTAGCTGACCCTATGGGCTTTTACTACGGCGAATGTACTTCATACGCCATGTGGAAAGTGAACGAGTACCTAGGCGGGGACATGAACAACCTCAAGTACACCAACGGCTCAGGAGCCAAGCTAGGTCATGGCTTTGAATGGCGAGCCGGATGGGAGGCACGAGGCTGGAAAGTCACCACCACCCCCACCGCAAACAGTGTCGCCTGGTGGGGTGCTAACGGGGCCTCGGGTATCGGAGCCTATGGGCATGTGGCTTGGGTTGACTCAGTAGCCGATGATGGAAGTTTCATCATCTCGGAGTACAACAACAGTTTTCTATCCCCACCGGGCCACAAGTATTCCAAGCGCGAGCCGATAACAATGAGCGACCCGTCAGCCCCTAACGCCTTCCTTATCCCCCCAGACCCCACAGAGAACTAGAAAAGGACACCGCAGAGCATGAACAGCGCACACATTACAGATACCACCCTCACCCTCACCCTGGGCAAGGACGAGCACACCGAAGAGATAGCCGATAAGGAGAGCGGACGTAAGCGCCTGGTAAGCCTTATCCCAGAAAAGGCCCCGGCCAATACCACTACAGATATAGCCGTGTATGTGGAGGGTGAAGAGCCTATAGGTTTGCGGTACGCAGCGGGGAGCCTGAGCAAAATAGACGTTCCCCAAGAGGCCCCGGCAGCTCAGAAAGTAGCTGCACCCGAACCTACCCATATCGCCCCCTTGGACTTAGACGAGATGGACGATGATGCTTTAGATATGCCTGTTCTTGAGGGTAAAACCATGCACGAAGAGGCAGCAGAGACTAAGGCCAGTGAGCCGGTCAGCCCCGCCTCGGTAGCAGCACCTCAGCCCGCAGCATTTAGCCGCCCGTCCGTGGCCGCCCCTGCTGCAACCAACACGAGCAGCACGAGCAAGCCCACAGCCGAGCAGTTCTACACCGCCAAGCCCAGCAGCAGCGAAGAGCCTGCCCGCAACGGATGGCGCGGCTTTTTGAACTCCTTGGTTTATCACTCCCTGCTGATAATGAAGAATTATCAGAAAGAAAAGCACGCCGAGAAATACAGCGCGGCCTCAAATCCCACAAAACTATTATGGTTGCTAACCTCAAAGCGGGGCCGGTAAAACCACTATTGCCTATTTACTTTCATCTGTTTTAGGCCGTGTACGCGGTGGAACTGTTCTAGCCTGGGATAATAACGAAAACCGGGGAACCTTAGCCTACCGCTCACCTGTTGAAGCAAATACTACTAATACAGCTATCGACCTGCTGCATGAAATGAGTTTCTTTAAAAACTCAGGCAGACAGCAGAACTTATAAACTTTGTTCGTCCCCAGGGTGAAAATAAGTTTGACCTTTTAGCGTCCCAGCACCAAGGCAGTGATAAGCCGGTTATTAATGGTGATGGTTTTATATCTCTTCATAATCTCTTGCGCTCTTTTTACCGCATGATGGTTATTGACACTGGTAATGCTTCTAATGCTTCTACCTGGCAGGCAGCAGCAGCTACAGCAGATGAATTAGTTATCGTCTGCTCTAATGCTGAGGACTCAGCCCAGACCGCAGCCGAAACTATTGATGCTCTTATTAAAAAGGGCTATCAGGAAAAGGTAGAAAACTCTGTAGCGGTCATTATTGACTCCCCTAAAACTAGCGACCGCGCCAAGTCCAAGGAGAACAAAGAACGGTTAGGACGCATCCAAAACCACCTAGCCCAGCATGTGCGCACGGTGCACGTTCTACCCTGGGAAACCTCCCTTGAGAACGGCGGGGCGATTGAGTGGGAACGCCTAGGGGCCAAGACCCATCGAGCCTTACTAGAGGCCACCGCCTCAGTCGTTGCAGGACTCTAAGACACAGGAGAGAAAGGAAAAGCTATGGCACGCGGTAAGCCCGTTGAAAACCCCCACGAACCATACAGGCCCAACCGGGTTCAAATCACCACGATGGTCACGCCCAAGGTGCGCGAAATGCTCAAGCGCGTAAAGGTTGATAAAGACCTCTCTTATGCTCAAGCAATCTGTGACGCCGTGGAATCCTACTGGGCAGCCTATGACCCAGACCTAGACGCACAACGCCCGTAACACGAGCGGAAATAGTACCCTCAGCCGGAGGGCTGGGGGTACTATTTTTATCAGAACTACCTATACACTACCCCGTACAGAAACCTATACAGATATGTGTACACCCTGCCCCCTGCGCTATCAACCTTCACGCCGCCTCCCGCACCGACACCCCACACCCGCCTCGTCCCTCGTTGTGTGTGGGGTGTCGGTGCGTCCGGCTTTGTTCGGTTGGCGCAGGGGGCAGGGTGTACACAGAGAGGGCAGGGAGGGTTCTGTACGGGGTAGGTCAGGTAGGAGATAGTGAGAGTGTAGAGGTTAGAAAGTAGGTCAGTGATAGGTGAGTATCAGCAGGTTTTTAGGAGGTTATGGGGTGTGCTGTTCTGTAGGCGTGAATGAGAGTTATCAGGGTCTTGTTAGGAGAATAAGGTTAGAGGTGCAAGTGTTGTGCCTGGAAAAGGTAGGTTACTGTGATTGTTCTACTAGAGCGTGACCGGCAGATTTTAGAGTTTATGGCTAACTGGCCTTTTGTGTTCAGTGAGCATATCCAGGAGTATAAGGACATGTCCCCTCGGGTGGTTGGCGGCGTCTGGCGCGGCTGACTGAGCTGGGCCTAGTGAGTCAGTCCAAGGCTCTTAGTTCGCAGAGGAAGTTCTACTATGTTTCGCGTGAGGGGCTAGAGTATCTGGGTTTTTCTGCCGAGAATACACCCAGGGGTGTAAAAGTCGCCCAGATAGAGCATGATAAAACGCTCGTTGATATTGCTATTAACTTTCACCGCCGCAATCCTGGGTACGAGATTTTAGGTGAAACTAAAATGAGGCGTCTTGATGTTTCAGCTCTAACCAATGGGGGTGAGCCTACATTTTCTTTGACGCGATTTACAGGTGGGCGTTCTGTTCAGGTATTCCCCGATATGGTTGCGCGTAAAGGGGCAGCTATGTTTTATATCGAATACGAGCACACACCTAAAGACCGCAAGCGTTTACATTCACTCATGACCGGCTACGCTAATGCGGATAAAGTAACGGCGGTAAAATACTACGTTGCCCCGGCCGCATGGACTCGTGTATCTGATGTGTACGATTCATTGAAAAAATGATTTACCGCTTGTTGGTGGTAAACCAAAAATTCAGATTGAGCTATACGAAGGAGGTTTTTAGACATGGCACAAACACCACGGGTACGTTTACGCGATACAGAGCTAAAGCCGGAAACTAATACCCTTGAGGCGTATAAGCGCGGGGCTACTTTAATTCTGGGTATTCTTAACCCGGTTGTTGCTGTAGCTGCTCTTATTTTTACCGTGATTCTTACGCGGGTGAAATGGGCACAGTGGGCACTTATCGCCGGTCTAGGAGCAAGTGCAATCTCAGCTATGGCCGGTGGGTTTAGGGCCTATTTTCTGTGGGTGCGCGAGGTACGCGCCTACGTTCAGGCCGCCGGACTTACCGACCTGTTTTCTTTCGCTTCCAGTCACCTGCCGGGGTGGTTGCTGGCTCAAGTTTGGTTTGGTCTGCCGGTGGCGGTAGTAGTGGCCGGGTTTATTGCTGTAGCAAGAGGCCGGTATAAACCAGAGTGGCGCGAGGACGAGGCACCCAAGCGCAGCGCTAAGGAAGTCGCGGCCGCAACGAAGAAAATGAAGGACTGGGCTAACCCCAAGCCGGTTCAAAATCTTGACCACCTGGCCGTGCGTCTTGGTGCTACTGAAAGCACCTTGAAACCCTTTGACATTCCGGTATCAGCCCTACGGCTGCACACGGCGATTTTTGGCCCCAGTGGCTACGGTAAGACCACCACTATTCTTGAACTAATCAAGGGCTTGACCCTGGCCCCGGCCGCCGAGCCGTTCAGAATCGGCACGGTCTTTATCACGATGAAGCCCGAGCGCGATATAACGGCAGCTCTTGAAACTATCGCCGCTGCATCTGGCCGAAAGTTCCACATCATCACCGAGGACGGCACCGGGGCAACCCACCACCTATAACCCTATTCGCCACGGGAGCGCCACCCACCGGCGCAACATCATGATTAGGGCCGAACAGTATGCCGAGGCAGGCGGGTTTAGTGAAGCCCACTACCAGCGCCCCGGCTCCCGGTTTACCCTGCTGGCCCTTAGAGCACTAGAGGCGGCAGTATCGGACGGGCTGACCTACACCGAGGCCCGCAAGTCGCGGCCCTGGCGCATGGATATTGAGCACGTGGCAAAAATGATGCGCCTCAAGGTGCTCGATAGCATCAAGGACGCTATCAGCGACCGACAGACAGCCGCACGGATTGAGAACTTTCTCGCGGAAGCGGACGAAGATAAAGAAGTAGCCACGGCCGCTGTAGGTATGCGTTCACGTTTCGCAGTAGTAGCCGAGGGCGCAGCCGGTAATGTGCTGGTTGATGAACCAGGCGGGCTAGATTTGCGGGCAGCTATCGAGGGCGGGGATATTGTGCTGTTCAATATGGACGCCGCCCGCGACCTTGAAGCCTCCCAGTTTATTGCCAACCTTGCCATTAGTGACTATGTGGCAGCAATGGCCGACCTGGGGGCGGCTAAGTGGCACGAGAACCCGGCCACCGGGGAGCAAAACCGGCTGAACCTGCTAATAGTGGACGAGTTTTCAGCCCTGGCGGCTCTAACCTGGTGGATGTTGTGGAGCGTACCCGCTCACACGGCGGGGCGTCCGTGCTCTCAGCACAAACCCTTGTTGCCCTAGAGACTATCGACAACGGGTTTAAAGACCGCCTTATGACCAATACGGCCGTGAAGATTCTTCACCAGATTGATATTAAGGCTGACGAGCTGGCCGATATGCTGGGCACCCGTCAAGCCATGAAAGAAACCCTACAGACTTTCGAGGATAAAGACCTTCTGGGAACCCAAGCGCGGGCCAGTGGTCAGGGCACCGTGCGCGAGGTTGAGGTGTTCACCTTGCCCCCAATGTGTTGCGGAACCTGAACCCTGGCGAGGTGGTGGCCGTGGTGAAGAGTCCGCGCATGGTGGAAAAGGTGAAAGTTCGTAAGACTGGGCTACCGCAGCGACCAGCAGCGCAGCCGAAGCCGCAGCATGTAGCGGCCGCCCCGTAGCGGAGAGTGTGCAGGAAGTACCGCAACCGACCGAAGCGGCACCAGCCCCGCAGGTCAAGCAGAAACCGGCGAACCCCTGGGAGCACCTGTTAGAGGGTGAGCCAGTGCAAGAGGCAAAGCCAGAGAACGCGAATCTTCCTTTTGAAGATGAAGAGGATGACGCTATGAACATGCCTATCAGGTAAGGCTTGTGCCCTTGTGGGGGCTGACGCCGCCCCCACGCCCCCGCGCAAGCGCCGCGCTTGACCGGCTGCCGCACAAAACCCCCGCCCTCTTTGACGCGCAGAGCGCGACAGAGGGCGGGGTTTTTGCTTGCCCTGGGAGCCTGTGGACCAGTACGAGCGGGGTAAGGGGGCAGGCTTAGGACTCAGAGGCACAGGCGGGTTAATCTGTGCTCACCTGGGGGCGGGTGAGGGTAGTGGGGGCTGGCAGGAAGTTAGGGAGTGTTCGTTATGGCTGGTTGGGAGGTAGGCAGGGAACAGGCTTAGGACAATGAGGGGCAAAAACCGCTGAACACATCCAGTTTTGCACCACTTAGTTTTGCCCCCTAGTTTTGCACCACGCTTGAGGGTTTTTCACCCCACCCCGGAGCACCCTAGCCTATGGTGCAAAACCGAGTGTTTTTGCACCACTTACATAACCGTATGTATGTATGGCTATATGGTTGTATGGCCGAAAAAATCTACACATTTATTATCATTTTTATTGATATTTTTGGTTTTTTCAGTAGACTAGAACTATCACATCAAGGAGGTGATGCTTACAGAAACCGTATAGAGAACTGAGAACAACCGAAAGGAAAAAGGTTATGGATAACCTACACAAGCTATCTGAGATAGTCGCCAACTTCGGTAACGGCTTCTTTCAAATTGTCTCAGCGATAGCAATCATTGCCGGTGGCCTCACAGCCCACAAAGCACATAAGACCACCAGCAAGAAGAGGAACAGCAAAAAGAAATAGCTGAACCTATACCGGGTGGGGGCACAAGCCCCCACCCTCCCCTACCAGTTTAGAACAGGAGCTAAACATGGAAAAGGCTAATGACTACACCCGCGCAGGACACTGGTTTACCCTTGCGGCCACCACCGCAGCACTGAGCGCGGTACTCTCAACAAAAGCTCACCCCGCTACTGGTAGCCGCAGCAGCAGGCTACCTAGCTCACCGATATTACAACCTAGGCAAAAAGGACAGCTAACGACTATGCCCCGTGAACTTCTCAAGCGCAGCGGCATCGCCCATCTTTGGAACAAAGACCCGGCCGCCGTATCGCGCTATACCCTCCCGGAGCCGGACGCTGTAGCTATCGGCAAAAACGGCAAAGAAGAATCCCTGTGGGAAAGAGCCACGATTGAAAAGTGGTTCACCCGAGCAGTTCACGGGGCCAGACGCCCCAAGAAGAAAGACTAGCTATGAAAGTTGGCTACGCGCGCGTTTCAACCCCAGCGCAGGAAGAGAGCCTAAAGGCTCAGGCTGACACTCTCACAGCCGAGGGGTGCGAGAAGATTTACAGCGACATAGCCAGTGGAGCTAAGGCGTCCCGCCCTGGCCTAGCGGCCGCCCTTGACTTCCTACGCCCTGGCGACACCCTGGCAGTAACCAGACTTGACCGACTGGGGCGGTCAGCGGCCGACACCCTGGCAACCATTAAGGAGCTGGGAGAGCGCAAAATAAACGTGTTGGCCCTTGATGTGAACCTTGATTCCTCCACAGCCGGGGGGCGCATGTTCCTTAATGTGGCAACTGTTTTAGCTGACTATGAGCGAGATATTTTAGTTGAACGAACCCGGGCCGGACTAGCTCACGCGCGGGCACAGGGGCGGGTAGGTGGACGTCCTAAAAAGCTCTCTGGAGACGGCCGAGCAAGCGGCTCTAGCTGCACTTGAGGCCGGTATGTCCGTGAAACAGGTGGCTCAGTTGCACGGTGTTAGCCGGTGGACTATCCAGCGTTTACGCAAGTAAAAGGCATATTTCTAACCATACGACCATACGACCATACGACCATATATAAATATATACGGTAATATGGTTATAGGTATGACCATACCGAAAGGTGAATCATGATTATCACTATTGCCACCACCAAAGGCGGGGCGGCTAAAACCACCACAGCCATGCTTCTAGCTGAGGCAGCCGGACGCGCAGGACACAGCGCCCTAGTAATTGATGCAGACCCCAGGGGTCAGCGACCCAATGGAAAGAAGTGGCCGAAGAAAGTGGCGAGCCTATCCGCCGTTATACGGTCACACCCGTAAATCGCGTGATGCTCTCACGCACCCTTGCTAAGGCAACCGAGGAATGGGTATTTATTGATACCCCACCGGGCGACCCTGCCGTTATCAACGAAGCTATCGAACTAGCAGATTTTGTTATCGTCCCCTCACCTGTTGCCCCCGAGGACTTCAACCGCGCAGTACGCACCCTTGCCACCACAGGCGATACCCCAGCGGCCCTATTTCTCTGCCACTGGGATAAGCGAGCAACCAAGACATACGAGGCCGTCAAAGAGGCGATTACAGCTCAAGACCTGCCCGTGTTTAGCTCAGAAGTCCCCAACAAACAGCAGGTACAAAATTTCTGGTTTGCTGATACGCACAGCGGGGACTTGGGCGGGTATCAAGACCTGTTTACCGAGCTATCTAACACGCTCAAGGCGCTACAGGCTTAGAACCACATCACCATATATACGGCTATATGGTTATATGTACGACCATATAGCCGTATGTATGGCTTAGGAAAGGAACACCTAGTTATGACTGATTTAGCTAAGAAACTAGCAACAGCAACCGCGAAGAAAGAGAGCAGCGGGGGAGGGGCCGCGCGAACCGAGTCCGTTTTTCGTAAACCAGCTAGCACCCGTAAGTTTACGTTCAACATTGACGAGGACGTTTACCAGCAGCTCCGTAAACAGGCTTTTGAGCAGGAGCGAGATATGACCGCCATTATCAACGAGACCTTGAGCAAGGTATTTGGGTAAAAATCGTGTCTGTTTTGGGTAAAAATCGTGTCTGTTTTGGGTAAAAATCGTGTCTGTTTTGGGTAAAAATCGTGTCTGTTCGTGTCCCTGGTTTTCATGTAGACTGGGTACATAACAAAGCGGGGCACCCCCTCAGAACCGCTAAATACTGAGGAGATGCCCCTACGCACAGGACTCTTTCAACTCACACTTAGGCGTTGAAAGCGTTTACCAAGTCAGCGATAGCCCGTACAAGTTTCGCAACCGGGACCAACCACTTGCGAACTTCGCGGGCTATCTTTTTGCCGTTCTTGCCCATACGCTCACCCCCTCTCATGGTCACTCTCAACGGCAGTCAGCATTTATGTGGACCGTGGAGGCCGTAGAGAAAAGGTGTATCTCTATATTATCTGCCGGTAGACACCTAAAATTCATTCTGTGAAGATTTTTAGTTGAGCTATCGAGAGAGGCCAATATGGTTGAGTATCGTATGATTCCTACCCACCAGCACCGGCGGGCGCGGCAGCTACTTAAAGACGTCATTCCCTCTGTGATTGCCTCCGACTTCGTTCGAGGGTCAAATGATGCTCGGATTCAGGAGTTCAAGTCTGTTTACCGGGTACATCGTCAAGAGCCGCCCGCTATTCATGAGGTTTACTTAGGTGCCTATGACGGCAAAGACCTTGTTGGGGTTCTTCATGGCCTGAGTTTCTTGTATCAGTTTAGTTTTTCGCCGGAGATGAAGCGGACTGGTTTTTATCCCCTAGCGGAGGTGAACCGTACTCTTGGCAGCTACAGGCGTCTTGCTGAAAACGGCCTCTTTATTGAAGAGGTGGGGGTGCGCCCTGAGTTCCGAGGTAAGGGTATTGGAAAAGGGCTATTTGAGGCTCTGCATCAGCAATTTCTTGAACCTGCGGGGCTGTCGCAGGTAGTTCTAGCTTCTACCGATACAAACTCCCATCAGTTCTTTGAACATTTAGGCTTTGAAGATTTTGGGACTTTATTACCGGCTCGATACTTTGGGGGCATCCAGGACGTCCCTATGTATGCTGAGTACGCTTCTTACTGTCGCTGGTTTGCCCGTGATTACTCTAAGTAGCCCGAGACTATCCCGCCTGTGCCTGTGAGTCCTTAGCCTACCCCTTATTACCCCGCTCGTACTGGCCCACAGGCTCCCAGGGCAAGCAGAAACCCCCGCCCTCTGTCGCGCTCTGCGCGCCAAAGAGGGCGGGGTTTTTGTGCGGCAGCCGGTCAGGCGCGGGAGGGGGTGGAAGGCAAACAAACCATATAATTGTGACCAATGTCACATATTTTCCGCTTCTTCGTGGCCCCGCGCTCATTTTTTCCTGATATGCTTTATATCAGTTAGCTCCTCACCGCTGTTCTTCGGAACGGCTGGTGAGGTTTTTTTTACCCGAAAGCCGATTAAAATGCCTGAACAAACACAACGGCAACGTGCAGCTCTGGTCATCGATTACCAGAACGTCCATTTAACTGCACACGATGTTTTTGACCCCACCGGACCGTTACATAATTCCTTGATTGACCCGTTGAAGTTCGCACGAGAAATTGAACGCGTCAAACAAACACACACCTACCCAGTTACAGTTACCCATATTGAAGTGTTCCGAGGACTGCCCCACACTTCTAAGATTGGGCATGCTTACAATATGAGCCAGAAGGCGGCGTGGCTAAATTCTGTTTCAACAGCTATTAGCCCTAGCACGTCAGGAGCAGGAAATATGTCACCTGCTCATATTGCCCCTAGAAGGCTTCCCACCATGGATGTCACTTTGCGGCCTTTATGCTATCCGAAGGTATGGGACAGAACGCAGAATAAGTATGTTACTGATTTATCACATGGAGGCTATGAAAAGGGTGTTGATGTGCTTGTTGCATTAGCTGCTGTTCGTCTAGCCCGACGCTCTGATATTGATGTTGTTCTTCTTGCTTCTCGAGATACTGACTTGGAGCCAGCTATTGATGAAGTGCTCCATCAGGGCTTAGCTCGTATTGAGACTGTGAAATGGTTCAAGCATGGAGATACACAGACATATGGCCAGCTAGGAAATGTTTGGGCTAATCAGATGATAGATACAAACTATAGAAACTCCCTTGATACTAGAAACTATTACTCTATGGTTCATCGCCCTTAGATAATCAAAGGGGCAAATCTAGCAAACCTTGCCCCTTACCCCGCTCGTACTGGCTCACAGGCTCCCAGGGCAAGCAAAACCCCCGCCCTCTGTCGCGCTCTGCGCGTCAAAGAGGGCGGGGGTTTTGTGCGGCAGCCGGTCAAGCGCGGCGCTTGCGCGGGGGTGTGGGGGCGGCGTCAGCCCCCACAAGGGCACTGCGAGAACTAGCTTGTTTGCTGGGAGTTATCCACAGGCTGACGCGCGCGCGTTTAAGTAGGAGGTTTAAATGTAAAAAGCTTTTTGTTAAAAGCTTTTTGTAGTGCCTTCAAAAAGGGGTCAAAATTTGCGGTTTGACTAGGTGAAATAGTGGGTGTGGATAACTTCAACTTCCCCCTAAATGTCCCACTACTTCCCCCTAAATGTCCCACTACTTCCCCCTAAATGTCCCACCTCGGAAGCTACTTCCCCCTAAATGTCCCATTTGCAGGGCGCCATGTAGTGGTGTGTATCACTTGCCTGTGGATAACTTCAACTTCGGCCCAAATCCCCCACTACTTCGGGGTAAATGTCCCACCTTTGGCCGGGCAATGTTACTAGCCAGTAATATCCTTGGAGTTCTTGACAGGGGGGGGTGTCAGCCCTAGGCTCAATGGTGTTAGGGCACAAAAAAGCCCCTCACGGTGCTAGCAACACCATGAAGGGCAGCCAACCACCTACCGATACTAGGCGATTGACATGAACGATTCTATCGACTTTACCGACCTGGCGAAAGCCGCAGCCGAAAAGGCCGCCGCTCCTTCTAGCCCCCAGGTTCACAACAGCTTTTACCCGGCACAGTTCATCTACTGCTGCTTGCCATACCGGGCCATTGAGGAAAAAATCTGGCTCCGAGAAAATGGCACTTGGACACTGGGCATCACCCCCGGCATTATCACCAACCCAGACGGCTCCCGCGAGTCCTTTATCCCCTCTGGCAAACTAGCCCGCGCGGCCCTACTCTATGTGACCACAGAAGCCGTTAAGACCGGCTCCCCGCGTATCGAACTCGCTAAGAGCTACCGAGGGTTTTTGCAAGACTTGGGTATCCAATGGAATCAGCGCAACGCCCGTGAAGCTGTGCGCCAGTTGCGGGCCGTGCTCTCTATGAGTGTTCAACTCTCTTTTATCACCGCTGATAATGAGGGCGGTAGCGTTGTAACCGAGCTTGAATTTAAAGTCGGCAGCGGCCGCGAAATACACTTTGACGCCAAGGCTGATATTAAAGAGCGCGAATCTTACCTACTGCTATCGCAAGACTTCTATGAGGCTGTTGTGGTGGGCCACGCGGTGCCGATTGTTACCGAAGCATGGCGGGCACTTATCCAAGACACTAAGTCCCCGCTGGCCCTGGATATTTACCTGTGGCTCTCTTCTCGTCTGAGCAACCTTACGAACCCGGTTCATATCACTTGGGAACAGCTTTACTCTCAGTTCGGCTCACAGTCCCAAAGTTTGGATAAATTCAAAGAGAATTTTCGTAAAGCTCTGGAAACCGTTAAGGAATACTACCCCGGCGCAAATGTGCGCGAGATGGGCACCGGCCAGGGCAAGACCAAGGGCTTTAAGGGCCTGGTGCTCTATCGCTCTATTCCGGCTCTTCCTCCCCAGAAGTAGCTATATGCAGGTCAGCTCCGCGATAGTACGCCTGTAGCGTCTCAAAAAGGGCGTTCGTGGCCTCTTTGTTGATGGTGTAGATAACCGGCCGCCCCTGGACTCCTGGGATGATTTCAGCGGTGACTAGACCGGCATCGACCAGGATAGAGAGGTGACGGGTTAGGGCTACCTCGCTCACGTTGAGGCCAGCGGAAATATCTTGACGGCTGGTTTTGCCAAGGTAGAGCTGACGGATGATACCGACCCGCAGGGTGTTGCCGAAGATGGTCACGGCATCGTGAACGGCAGGGGTCTGGCCGGGGATTTTTAGTACAAAGGACACCCTTTCTATTGTGTCAAATGACTTGCTATATGGCTTTTTAGTTGTTTTCTAATGAAAGTAATATAAAACCATGTCAAAGTAACATTGCTTCATTTGTTGAAGTTACCCATCTGGAAACGATATACATAATTATATGGAACACTAAGGAGGCTCACTATGACACTGGCACCTATCGCCGGATTCATCGGTACAGACATTCAGATGCAGGACACCGAAACCTCTACAGTTGCGCGTTTTCGCGTAGGGTCTACCGACCGTTACCGCAACGCACAGGGCGATTGGGTAGAGCGGGAAACCTTTTGGGTCACTTGCCAAGCCTGGGGCAGCCTAGCCCGCCGCATCCACCGCGAAGTGAAAAAGGGTGACGGTGTTCTGTTGCTAGGGCGCTGGGAGCAATCCAATTACGAGCAGGACGGGCAGAGAAAGAGCGCCCGTTTTGTCACTGTGGAGCACATCGGCCTAGATATGGCTATCCCCGACCGCACAGAGCGGCAGGCAGCGCCCCCAACCCAACCCCCAGCGCAGCAGGAGGCAGCACCGGCCGCTAATGCCGAGGTGGAAAACCCACTATGAGCAAGCCGAGCAAGTGGAGAACCTTTAAAGCCGTAGTGCTGAACATGCCAGATGATGAAATCCCCGGCATTAAGGAACGGCTCCAAGGTAAGAACAAGCCCCAGAAGCCAGCCAGCGCCCCCGCAGCAGAGCAGGCACCACAGGCAGATAGTTGGGAAAGCCTACTAGAGCCAGCGGCCACCTCACCGGTAGCAGGGGAGGGTGAGAGCGAAGAAAACCTGTGGCAGGCAGTCACACCAGCGGCCACCGCCTCCCCCTGGAAGAAGCTAGTCCGATGGAGCGCAATAGGTCTAATTCTGCTGTTTTGCTGGATTGGTTTTAGGGCCGCTGTCTTTGGGTTCGATACAGAAACCACCGTAGACATTCCTCTAGAAGCCACCTACCCCAGCCAAGCAGCCGAAGCCGTAGCCGAGGGGTTCGCCCCGGCCTACCTGACCTTTAAAGAGGGTGAGGACGCCGCCCGCGCTCAGGCAATGGCCCCCTACTATTCAGGCGGTCTAGCAGAGGCAAAACTCGGGTGGGACGGCAAGGGCCACCAGGAGGCCAGTAACGCCCGAGTTATCAAGGTAGCGCCGATTGACTCGCAGCGTTCACGGGTGACTGTTCAGGCTAACGTGACCAGCTTTAACGCTGAGGGAAACCCTGAGTCCACAAAGCCAGTAGCCCTAGAACTATCGGTTATCGTCACCGATGAAGGCGCGGCCGTCTACGGCACACCGGCCTATGTGGGTATCGCTGACCCGCCGCAGGTAACGGCCACTGAGGAAGTGAACCAGGATAGCGCTTTAGCGTCCGAAACTCGCGCAGATATTGACGCGTTTTTCGAGGCATACGCGAGCCAAACCAACATTTCGAGTATCACCGCCCCCGGCTCCACTATCACCGGGCTAGGTGGCATCGTTTCAGCCCCCAAGGTCACCAGTTGGAAAGTTGAAGGCGGCGAATCTGATACCCGCAAGGGTTGGGCCGTTGTTGAGTACAACGCTAACGGGGCGAAACTAACACAGTTTTACCAGGTCAAGCTGGTGAAAGTAAGCGGCGGAAGTTCCGCCAAATGGCAAATTCTAGAAATTGAAGGAAGTGAATCATGACCGATTTCGCAGGTCTGAAAGATTGGTTTATCGTCATTGCCGGAAACCTCTTCATCGTTATTATGATTGCTCGCGCCCTGGGTGCCTACGCGAAACGAGACTGGGGCGACCTTATTACCAACCTGGCTGTAGCCGTTGTTATCGGCTTTTTGGTGTACGCCAATGACTCAGCCGTAGCCCTCATTAAGCACCTAGCTAACCTAGCTTTTGGCGGCTAGTAGGAGGGGTACACATGCGTACCGGCCGAACAGTTACTAAACAGCTCAAAATCGAAACCCGGCAACATGAGCTTTTGGGTTTTGATATGGGAGAAGGCCCCAGGCGTAAAGACCTGCTGCTAGGGCTGGTCATTATTCCGGCTTGGGTGGCCTTTATGTTTCTGCTGATTGGGGCACCGACCAAGGGGAACATGCTGCTGTATATGCTGCCGCCTGTTCTCTTCTTGAAGTACGGAGTGAGCGAGAGTGAGAAAAACCCCCGCCGCATGAACTTTACCCAGTGGATTCTAGCTATCCGCTACGTCCTGGTGGGGCACCGGCCCATTATCCGCGCCGGTGCCCGCAAGGCGTCAAAAACTGAGTACATCCCGTGGGTTCAACGCTCTAATCTCGGCAAGCTGGCTAACGCCTTGGGGCTAAAGCACCTGGTGAAGCGTAACGGTGAACTTGATTGGGCTGAGGTATCTAACATCCCCGGTCTAGGGTTTACCGCCCGCTATGCCCAAGAGTCCGGGAGTACAGCCTATAAACAGGCATCGGGCAAGCCGATTGAAATTAGCCCAACCCCCTACCTTATGGGCACTGATTACCTTGTAGGTGTTGGGCGGCGGATGCAGCAGAAGAAGAGCAGGAAGAGCAAGAAATGAAACTATTTTCTAAGGTCAAAAGCGCTTTTGGCTTTGACGATGCCCGCAGCGCCCCACCACCGGCCTACCACACTATTACCGATGGTTTGCTAGTGACTGCCCTGCACGCTGAGGCATGGTTAGAGCTAGGTATCTCCAACCTTGATACGGCCACGGTTGAAGCCTGGGAATCCGAACTAGATAAGGTTATCCGAGCCTCTTCTAAGGCCCTGGGCCAGTCCCCTTGTCACCTCAAAATCATGTGGTCAAAGGTGGACGGGAGCCAGTATTACGAGTCAGTGCGAGAGCTGTACGATGCAGACTACGCAGACGGCGACCGCTGGGCCAAGGACTACGCGGCCCGTATCGACGCGCTAGGTTTGCCGCAGCGTCATGTGATGCTAGGTGTTCTCATTGAAGAGCGCGATACGGCCGCAGCTCAGGCCATTAAGCGCGGTGCTAATGCTGCAACCGGCTTGCACGCTGACCCCTTGAGTGATGAAGAGCTGACCCACTACATGAGCAGCGCCCGCCGTATCGTCAAAACCCTGGGCGGCTCACCGCTGAAAGCTAAGTTAGCGGATGCTGAAAAAATCGCCTGGATGCTCTCACGCGAAACCGGACGCACTAAAGCGCCGGTGCCGCCCAAGGGCAAAATCACCGGCGCAGCCCTGCAACATCTTCTGTCCTCTAAGGTCATTCCTTACTCAGACCACCTAGAGCTACTGGATGAAGCTGGGCAGCCGGTGATGTATCAGGCTATTTTGCCTATGATTGACCTGCCCGAAGAGGTCACCGCCCCCGGTAATTCCGAGTGGGCTACGCTGCTTTCATACATTACCCGTATGGAGCAGGGGCAGGACGGGGAGCCGGTGCAGGTGCCGGTCTATGCTGATGTGTCCATCCGTTTCCAGAACGTGCCGAAAAAGGACGCTATCAAGCAGGTAAACGAGGCCCGCCGTACCGCTAAGGAACAGCGCCAGTCCGCGGCTAAAACTTCTGCCGGTGAAACCAGTGAAGAGATTGAGGATGCGGAGCTGAAAAATGAGGCGCTGCTGAAAGACATTCGCCGGGGCGGAACGTACCTGGTAGAGCACAATAGCCGCCTGATTATTTCAGCGCCGAGCCGTGAAGAGCTTGAGGACAATATTCAGGCGGTGACTGACTTCTTCCTGAATGAGGAAATTTTGCTCTCGCGCGGTGAGGATGAACAGCGGGACTTGTGGCTAGAGAATATGCCCGGTGACTCAGTGCGCGTTACCGATATGGGCCATATCCAAACCGATGTTGCCTTTTATGGTGCCTTCTTCTGGGCTGGTAGCAAGGTAGGCGATAGCACCAAGGGCGCGGTGGGTTATACCTCTGGCACCACAACCGAACTGTTCCGTTCTGCTATTGCTTCATCCGGTGAACGTGGCGATACAACCTCAACGGCTTATGCGGGGCGAAGTGGACGCGGTAAGACCACGGCTATGGGCCTTGAAATGGTGTCTCAGGCTGTAGAAAAACCGTCCTGGTTTTGTATGCTCGACCCCAAGGGCGACTGTGGGGGCATCTCATTGGTGGCCTCACATTATGGGGTGCCCTCTGGTGTGATTGAGCTGGACGAGTCCCACAGTGGGGCGGCCGATATGTTCCGTGCTCTGGGTAAGTCTGAGGCTCCGATTGCGGTTCAGTCCATTTTGATGATGCAGGCTAAAGACCGCCGACAGGTTGATGTAGCGACCTCTGCATCTTTGAGGTACGCCACCGAAGAGGCTGAGGAGTCTGAGAACCCTTCAACCTATGGGGTTATTGAGCGTATGGCTGGTTCTGATGATGCCGATGTTCGCTCGTTTGCTGAGTACCTCAAAGACCTGGCTAAAACCCCTGTGGGCAAGATTGTTTTGGGTAAACCGTCCGGTGATATGGCTCTGACTGATAAGCCCGGTTTGTGGATTATTCAGGTTCAGAACCTCTCACTACCGAATGAGAACCTTGATTTTGCCGATTGGGATGCACAGAACCGCTTGTCGGTGGCCTTGATTCAGGGCATTACTAATTTTGCGCTGCATGTTTCATCATCGAAAACCTTGCGAGCTATGCGGAAACTGGTGGCGGTGCCCGAGGTTCACATCATGATGCGGGCAACGAACGGGGCGGCTTTTCTTGACCAGGTGGCGCGTATGGGCCGTGCTTTTAACACCGGTCTTGCCTATGACACCCAGGACTGCACTTCTATTGCGGCTATGCCTGGTCTGGTTGAGCAGTTATCAGGGGTGCGTATTTTTCAGTTCACCTCAGAAGAGCAGCAGGACGCGGCGGCGAAGCTGTTGGGTATGCCTGTGAACGCTGATACCCGTGAGCGTATTCGTTCGTTGGCTACTGACCCGGAGAGTGACCAGCTTATTAAGGGTCGTGCGTTGGTGAGGGATTGGCGCGAGCGTGTGGCTGTGGTTCAGTTTGATTTTCCCTCGGATGAAGTGCGGCGGTTGATGTCTACTGACCCGAAAGATTTTGCAATGAGCCTTGAGTTAGAGGAAGTGGAGGGCGCAGCATGAAGCGCGTAATGGGAATGGTTGTTGTTGCTGGGGCGTGCCTGGTGTTGTCTGGGTGTTCGTCTGCTGAGTCGGAGGCTGTGAAGGTGGCTCAGGCGTATGTCACCGGCACCGAAAAAGAACGCTGTGAAATGACGTTAGGGCGTTCTAACTGTAGTCACCTGAGCGATAAGACCGTGTGGCCTGGGCACCCTACCGACGTTGAATCGGTGACCAAGTGGAAAGAAACCGGCTATGCCGTAGTCATTCCTGATGCTGACGGCCGTAAAGATGTGTTTGGTCTTCGTGAGGTAAACGGTGAATGGAAAGTCGAAGAATACGACGTCATTACCGAAGAACATCTAGCCGAAGATGACCCGGCGTGCTGGGCACTGAGTGAAGATACCGGCATTGGATGCTAACCATGAAAACCCTTACCCCCACAACTACAGCCCGCCTTTTAGAGGCTAGCGCCAAAGCATGGCGCTGGGTGCCCATCGTAGCCCTCTACCGAGGCATAAGGGCTATGAACGGCCGCCGCTGGAAAATCTTTCTCACAACCTTTTTCGCCAGCATGTGGCTTGGCACCGCCCTAGCCCAGGCAGCAGACGGCGGCACCGGCATTAGTTCCCTCATACCCCTAGAGGACTGGTCAAACGGCGGCGCAAAAACCCTCGTTGAGGACGTACCCACTAGCGCCTATTCCATCGAGTCCACCAAGGGCGGCATCACAAACCCCGTCATTGCCACCATGACCGGCCTTGCTAGCACCCTCATGCTGACCGTGGCCGAGATTGGCTACATCATCGTTGCTATCATGAGCTGGCTTCTAGGGTCAGCGGTGGCCTTTGAAGATACCCTAGATATTTCCCCTATCCTGGGTGCGGCCGCCACTGAGTCACTGGGCTGGCTCTTCCCCACCTGCCTAGCACTGGGCGCGGTCTTTACCTACTTCGATTACTTGCGGGATAAGGCAGCTCTTAACGGGCTTCTAACGCTAGGTATTACGGCGGTTGCTGCTGTATCGCTGGCCCTCTTCCCGAACGTGTGGGTGTCCGGTCTTGAGACTGCACGCGCAGCCGGTAATACGGTTGTCAGTGCCGTGAGTAGCAATACCGGGGGCGCTGCAACAGCACCGTTTGAATACGAGGCCGTGAGCTTTAGCGGTAACACGGACTCCCAGGCTTTTGCCCGTCAAGCTACTGATGCAGTTTGGCGCCAGATGGTAGTTACTCCTTGGTGTGTGGCCCAATTCGGTTCTGTAGAGGTCTGCCAGACCTACGGTAAAGAGTTGCTGACCAAAGAAACTACCAAGGATAAAAAGACCTTCCTAGAGGACACTGTTTTGCCAGAGGTTGGGGAGGACTCCGCAGCCGGTCAAATCATCACCGGCGACTCCTGGTCACACAAACTCGGCTCAACCTTTATAGCAACCATCCTCGTTATCATCATGGGCTTCCTCATTGCCTCCCTGGTCTTTAGCGCCGTCATCGCCTTCTTCCAAGCCCTCCTATTACTTATCCTCGGTATCTTCTTCCTACCCCTGGGCATGATTCCCGGCGTCACCCGCTCCTGGCTCATTACCTGGGCCATGATGCTAGGGTCGGCAGTCATGGCAAACATTATCGCTATGCTCATGCTCTCCGTCTCCCTAGGCGTTGTAACCCAAATCAGCACCTCGTCTATGAGCTGGGGGCGTCAGTTCTTCATCTCCCTGATGGTGCTGTTCGCAGCCTTTGGCCTCAAACACACCGTAGCGACCATTACCGGCAGCGGTAACACCGGCAGCAGCGGCGGCCTCGGCCGCTCCATCTCCCGCGTAGTCCAGGCTGTGACCATGCGAAAGATGCTCAACAGTGCCCTGAGCTACCGCAGCGCGAGAGCTAACAGCACCATGAACCGGAACCAGACCACCACCGGAGGCAGGGGCACCAACGGCACCCCCGGAGCACCCGGCGCGCACGGTATGAGCCGAAACGTCCACCGCCAAGACGCCACCACCCGCCAACTGGCTAACTACAACCGCCACCAGTCCATCTGGTCACGAGCAGCCACCGGCCAGACCCCGGCCCCTGCTGCAAGCCGTTACACCACCCCCAACCGCAGCGGCTCCACCCGCCCAACCATCACCGATGTACCGGGGCACGCGGGGCGCACTAAGCCCCAGACCTGGAACCGGCCGACCACCGGCACAGGCGGCAGCACCCGACCGGCACCGGCCACAAGCCGACCCGCCCCCGGTGGTAGCAGCCGACCGGCACCGGCAGGAGCACCTAGCGGAGCTGGCAGCATCCGCACCAGCCCAGCACCAGCACCGGCCCAGCCAATCCAGGGCACCCGCGCACCCCAGAACCGCCCGGTAAGAGAGGCCACTACCCCAGCACCAGCGGCCGCAGATACCCGGCGACCAGCAGCTCACCAGCCCGCGAGGTCAGTACCCCGACCCGCGCCGGTAGAAAACGGTCTACGCACCACCCCGGCACCGGCTACCCGCCGCGCCACCCCAGCACCTCAGCACAAGGCCCAAAGCGTCCAGCAATCGGCCCGGATGCAGCAGCGCATTAAGGCCCGTCAAGCGGCCATGAGAGTAAGAGATGGAGGAAAGCAGTAATGACTAACCGCAAAGACGAGCTAGAAATCTTCGACCACCTGGACACCGAGGACACCCAGCAGCCGCAGCAATTCCGCCGCCTGAACGAAACAGCAGCACAGAGCGGGGCCCGCCCCAACGCGAAACGCGCTCTTATTGCCCTGGTTATCGTGCTCTTACTAGGTCTTGCTATCTGGCGAGTTATCCAGTGGCAGAACAACCAGCAGCAGGAAGAGCCAGCGGCCACCGCCGCGCCGACCACCTCTAGCGCCCCGGCTGATGCTACCCCCAGCACCTCAGCTAGCTACCTCAACGGCCAGTACCCTCAAGCTGTTGAAGGGCGGCCGGCAGCAGACCCTAACGCGGTTGAAATCCCCCCGGCAACCATGCCCGAGGTAGACGCCAAGGACGCCGAAAGCGTCATGCGTGGCTTTATCACCATCACCAACAGCCGCGATTCAGCCGAACCGGCTGACTTCGAGCGGGTTAAAGAGTGGGTTAGCCCCTATTCAGCTATTGAGGATATGAGCGGTTTTGACGCTTACGGTAACGATACGGCCGATATTCTCCCGGCCCCTGTGACCGTTGAGAATATCGAAGTCAAAGAGGCAACTAGCACCCAGCCCCGTAACACGTCCATGCGTCAGTCTCGCGTGCTGGAAACTACCGTTTTAGCGTCTACCGGCCAGAAACTACGCCTTGAGTGGGAAGTTACGGCCATGATGGATGAAAACGAGATGTGGAAAGTTACCGAGGCTAGCCTTTACACCTGGCAGGGTGTGAGCGAATGAGCACCCTAGGGGATATGACCAAAACCGGGCTACGCATCGGGGCGGGCGTCCTGCTGAAAAAGCTCTTTGTCCCCCTTACTTTTATCCTGGTGATTCTGCTGGGTGGCTTCATTATTCTTGGTTCTATTACCGGAGGTATCACCGGGGGCGGGAACGCCGCCAACGCCTCTACCTGCGCCCCTGCCGGTGGTTCCTCAGACGGCGGAGATATTAGAGCGCCGGGGGAACTACGCGCCCACCAAATCGAAAACGCCAAGCTCATTGATGAAGGAGTAGCCGAACTTGGTTACTCAGGGAAAGTTAGCCGCCTCATCATCATTGCGGCCTTTGGCGAATCGACCCTAGAGAACATCGACTACGGGGACGATATACACGGGGTGAGGAACCCAGACGGTTCACTCACTAGCTCTATCGGTGTGCTGCAACAACAGGAATGGTGGGGCAGCCGCGAAGAGCGTATGAACCCCAAGATAGCCGCGCAGCTCTTTATCCTTGGCCCCCAGCGTCAAGGTGGCGGCCTGGCCAGTGTCCCAGGGTGGGAGGCTCTACCCGAGTCCCATGCTATTAACCGGGTGCAGAAGAACTCCAACCCTGACCACTACACCGCCAGCATCTCCTATGCCGATTCCATCATTGCCGAAGCAGGGATAGACGTAAACCGTGAGGGCAAGACCCGGGCAGACGGCAGCGAAAACGCCGATGGAGCCGATACCACGGCCACAGAAACTAACTCCTGTACGGGTAGCCCTGGCGGTAACGCTGATGCAGGCAACACTTACCCCTGGGGCGAGTACGGAGACGGTGGAATAGTCACACCCCCTAATGAATGGGTAGCTGACCCTATGGGCTTTTACTACGGCGAATGTACTTCATACGCCATGTGGAAAGTGAACGAGTACCTAGGCGGGGACATGAACAACCTCAAGTACACCAACGGCTCAGGAGCCAAGCTAGGTCATGGCTTTGAATGGCGAGCCGGATGGGAGGCACGAGGCTGGAAAGTCACCACCACCCCCACCGCAAACAGTGTCGCCTGGTGGGGTGCTAACGGGGCCTCGGGTATCGGAGCCTATGGGCATGTGGCTTGGGTTGACTCAGTAGCCGATGATGGAAGTTTCATCATCTCGGAGTACAACAACAGTTTTCTATCCCCACCGGGCCACAAGTATTCCAAGCGCGAGCCGATAACAATGAGCGACCCGTCAGCCCCTAACGCCTTCCTTATCCCCCCAGACCCCACAGAGAACTAGAAAAGGACACCGCAGAGCATGAACAGCGCACACATTACAGATACCACCCTCACCCTCACCCTGGGCAAGGACGAGCACACCGAAGAGATAGCCGATAAGGAGAGCGGACGTAAGCGCCTGGTAAGCCTTATCCCAGAAAAGGCCCCGGCCAATACCACTACAGATATAGCCGTGTATGTGGAGGGTGAAGAGCCTATAGGTTTGCGGTACGCAGCGGGGAGCCTGAGCAAAATAGACGTTCCCCAAGAGGCCCCGGCAGCTCAGAAAGTAGCTGCACCCGAACCTACCCATATCGCCCCCTTGGACTTAGACGAGATGGACGATGATGCTTTAGATATGCCTGTTCTTGAGGGTAAAACCATGCACGAAGAGGCAGCAGAGACTAAGGCCAGTGAGCCGGTCAGCCCCGCCTCGGTAGCAGCACCTCAGCCCGCAGCATTTAGCCGCCCGTCCGTGGCCGCCCCTGCTGCAACCAACACGAGCAGCACGAGCAAGCCCACAGCCGAGCAGTTCTACACCGCCAAGCCCAGCAGCAGCGAAGAGCCTGCCCGCAACGGATGGCGCGGCTTTTTGAACTCCCTTGGTTTATCACTCCCTGCTGATAATGAAGAATTATCAGAAAGAAAAGCACGCCGAGAAATACAGCGCGGCCTCAAATCCCACAAAACTATTATGGTTGCTAACCTCAAAGGCGGGGCCGGTAAAACCACTATTGCCTATTTACTTTCATCTGTTTTAGGCCGTGTACGCGGTGGAACTGTTCTAGCCTGGGATAATAACGAAAACCGGGGAACCTTAGCCTACCGCTCACCTGTTGAAGCAAATACTACTAATACAGCTATCGACCTGCTGCATGAAATGAGTTTCTTTAAAAACTCAGGGCAGACAGCAGAACTTATAAACTTTGTTCGTCCCCAGGGTGAAAATAAGTTTGACCTTTTAGCGTCCCAGCACCAAGGCAGTGATAAGCCGGTTATTAATGGTGATGGTTTTATATCTCTTCATAATCTCTTGCGCTCTTTTTACCGCATGATGGTTATTGACACTGGTAATGCTTCTAATGCTTCTACCTGGCAGGCAGCAGCAGCTACAGCAGATGAATTAGTTATCGTCTGCTCTAATGCTGAGGACTCAGCCCAGACCGCAGCCGAAACTATTGATGCTCTTATTAAAAAGGGCTATCAGGAAAAGGTAGAAAACTCTGTAGCGGTCATTATTGACTCCCCTAAAACTAGCGACCGCGCCAAGTCCAAGGAGAACAAAGAACGGTTAGGACGCATCCAAAACCACCTAGCCCAGCATGTGCGCACGGTGCACGTTCTACCCTGGGAAACCTCCCTTGAGAACGGCGGGGCGATTGAGTGGGAACGCCTAGGGGCCAAGACCCATCGAGCCTTACTAGAGGCCACCGCCTCAGTCGTTGCAGGACTCTAAGACACAGGAGAGAAAGGAAAAGCTATGGCACGCGGTAAGCCCGTTGAAAACCCCCACGAACCATACAGGCCCAACCGGGTTCAAATCACCACGATGGTCACGCCCAAGGTGCGCGAAATGCTCAAGCGCGTAAAGGTTGATAAAGACCTCTCTTATGCTCAAGCAATCTGTGACGCCGTGGAATCCTACTGGGCAGCCTATGACCCAGACCTAGACGCACAACGCCCGTAACACGAGCGGAAATAGTACCCTCAGCCGGAGGGCTGGGGGTACTATTTTTATCAGAACTACCTATACACTACCCCGTACAGAAACCTATACAGATATGTGTACACCCTGCCCCCTGCGCTATCAACCTTCACGCCGCCTCCCGCACCGACACCCCACACCCGCCTCGTCCCTCGTTGTGTGTGGGGTGTCGGTGCGTCCGGCTTTGTTCGGTTGGCGCAGGGGGCAGGGTGTACACAGAGAGGGCAGGGAGGGTTCTGTACGGGGTAGGTCAGGTAGGAGATAGTGAGAGTGTAGAGGTTAGAAAGTAGGTCAGTGATAGGTGAGTATCAGCAGGTTTTTAGGAGGTTATGGGGTGTGCTGTTCTGTAGGCGTGAATGAGAGTTATCAGGGTCTTGTTAGGTCAGAAGTTAGACAGGTTAGAGGTGCAAGTGTTGTGCCTGGAAAAGGTAGGTTACTGTGATTGTTCTACTAGAGCGTGACCGGCAGATTTTAGAGTTTATGGCTAACTGGCCTTTTGTGTTCAGTGAGCATATCCAGGAGTATAAGGACATGTCCCCTCGGGTGGTTTGGCGGCGTCTGGCGCGGCTGACTGAGCTGGGCCTAGTGAGTCAGTCCAAGGCTCTTAGTTCGCAGAGGAAGTTCTACTATGTTTCGCGTGAGGGGCTAGAGTATCTGGGTTTTTCTGCCGAGAATACACCCAGGGGTGTAAAAGTCGCCCAGATAGAGCATGATAAAACGCTCGTTGATATTGCTATTAACTTTCACCGCCGCAATCCTGGGTACGAGATTTTAGGTGAAACTAAAATGAGGCGTCTTGATGTTTCAGCTCTAACCAATGGGGGTGAGCCTACATTTTCTTTGACGCGATTTACAGGTGGGCGTTCTGTTCAGGTATTCCCCGATATGGTTGCGCGTAAAGGGGCAGCTATGTTTTATATCGAATACGAGCACACACCTAAAGACCGCAAGCGTTTACATTCACTCATGACCGGCTACGCTAATGCGGATAAAGTAACGGCGGTAAAATACTACGTTGCCCCGGCCGCATGGACTCGTGTATCTGATGTGTACGATTCATTGAAAAATGATTTACCGCTTGTTGGTGGTAAACCAAAAATTCAGATTGAGCTATACGAAGGAGGTTTTTAGACATGGCACAAACACCACGGGTACGTTTACGCGATACAGAGCTAAAGCCGGAAACTAATACCCTTGAGGCGTATAAGCGCGGGGCTACTTTAATTCTGGGTATTCTTAACCCGGTTGTTGCTGTAGCTGCTCTTATTTTTACCGTGATTCTTACGCGGGTGAAATGGGCACAGTGGGCACTTATCGCCGGTCTAGGAGCAAGTGCAATCTCAGCTATGGCCGGTGGGTTTAGGGCCTATTTTCTGTGGGTGCGCGAGGTACGCGCCTACGTTCAGGCCGCCGGACTTACCGACCTGTTTTCTTTCGCTTCCAGTCACCTGCCGGGGTGGTTGCTGGCTCAAGTTTGGTTTGGTCTGCCGGTGGCGGTAGTAGTGGCCGGGTTTATTGCTGTAGCAAGAGGCCGGTATAAACCAGAGTGGCGCGAGGACGAGGCACCCAAGCGCAGCGCTAAGGAAGTCGCGGCCGCAACGAAGAAAATGAAGGACTGGGCTAACCCCAAGCCGGTTCAAAATCTTGACCACCTGGCCGTGCGTCTTGGTGCTACTGAAAGCACCTTGAAACCCTTTGACATTCCGGTATCAGCCCTACGGCTGCACACGGCGATTTTTGGCCCCAGTGGCTACGGTAAGACCACCACTATTCTTGAACTAATCAAGGGCTTGACCCTGGCCCCGGCCGCCGAGCCGTTCAGAATCGGCACGGTCTTTATCACGATGAAGCCCGAGCGCGATATAACGGCAGCTCTTGAAACTATCGCCGCTGCATCTGGCCGAAAGTTCCACATCATCACCGAGGACGGCACCGGGGCAACCACCACCTATAACCCTATTCGCCACGGGAGCGCCACCCACCGGCGCAACATCATGATTAGGGCCGAACAGTATGCCGAGGCAGGCGGGTTTAGTGAAGCCCACTACCAGCGCCCCGGCTCCCGGTTTACCCTGCTGGCCCTTAGAGCACTAGAGGCGGCAGTATCGGACGGGCTGACCTACACCGAGGCCCGCAAGTCGCGGCCCTGGCGCATGGATATTGAGCACGTGGCAAAAATGATGCGCCTCAAGGTGCTCGATAGCATCAAGGACGCTATCAGCGACCGACAGACAGCCGCACGGATTGAGAACTTTCTCGCGGAAGCGGACGAAGATAAAGAAGTAGCCACGGCCGCTGTAGGTATGCGTTCACGTTTCGCAGTAGTAGCCGAGGGCGCAGCCGGTAATGTGCTGGTTGATGAACCAGGCGGGCTAGATTTGCGGGCAGCTATCGAGGGCGGGGATATTGTGCTGTTCAATATGGACGCCGCCCGCGACCTTGAAGCCTCCCAGTTTATTGCCAACCTTGCCATTAGTGACTATGTGGCAGCAATGGCCGACCTGGGGGCGGCTAAGTGGCACGAGAACCCGGCCACCGGGGAGCAAAACCGGCTGAACCTGCTAATAGTGGACGAGTTTTCAGCCCTGGGCGGCTCTAACCTGGTGGATGTTGTGGAGCGTACCCGCTCACACGGCGGGGCGTCCGTGCTCTCAGCACAAACCCTTGTTGCCCTAGAGACTATCGACAACGGGTTTAAAGACCGCCTTATGACCAATACGGCCGTGAAGATTCTTCACCAGATTGATATTAAGGCTGACGAGCTGGCCGATATGCTGGGCACCCGTCAAGCCATGAAAGAAACCCTACAGACTTTCGAGGATAAAGACCTTCTGGGAACCCAAGCGCGGGCCAGTGGTCAGGGCACCGTGCGCGAGGTTGAGGTGTTCACCTTGCACCCCAATGTGTTGCGGAACCTGAACCCTGGCGAGGTGGTGGCCGTGGTGAAGAGTCCGCGCATGGTGGAAAAGGTGAAAGTTCGTAAGACTGGGCTACCGCAGCGACCAGCAGCGCAGCCGAAGCCGCAGCATGTAGCGGCCGCCCCGGTAGCGGAGAGTGTGCAGGAAGTACCGCAACCGACCGAAGCGGCACCAGCCCCGCAGGTCAAGCAGAAACCGGCGAACCCCTGGGAGCACCTGTTAGAGGGTGAGCCAGTGCAAGAGGCAAAGCCAGAGAACGCGAATCTTCCTTTTGAAGATGAAGAGGATGACGCTATGAACATGCCTATCAGGTAAGGCTGTGCCCTTGTGGGGGCTGACGCCGCCCCCACGCCCCCGCGCAAGCGCCGCGCTTGACCGGCTGCCGCACAAAACCCCCGCCCTCTTTGACGCGCAGAGCGCGACAGAGGGCGGGGTTTTTGCTTGCCCTGGGAGCCTGTGGACCAGTACGAGCGGGGTAAGGGGGCAGGCTTAGGACTCAGAGGCACAGGCGGGTTAATCTGTGCTCACCTGGGGGCGGGTGAGGGTAGTGGGGGCTGGCAGGAAGTTAGGGAGTGTTCGTTATGGCTGGTTGGGAGGTAGGCAGGGAACAGGCTTAGGACAATGAGGGGCAAAAACCGCTGAACACATCCAGTTTTGCACCACTTAGTTTTGCCCCCTAGTTTTGCACCACGCTTGAGGTGTTTTCACCCCCACCCCGGAGCACCCTAGCCTATGGTGCAAAACCGAGTGTTTTTGCACCACTTACATAACCGTATGTATGTATGGCTATATGGTTGTATGGCCGAAAAAATCTACACATTTATTATCATTTTTATTGATATTTTTGGGTTTTTTCAGTAGACTAGAACTATCACATCAAGGAGGTGATGCTTACAGAAACCGTATAGAGAACTGAGAACAACCGAAAGGAAAAAGGTTATGGATAACCTACACAAGCTATCTGAGATAGTCGCCAACTTCGGTAACGGCTTCTTTCAAATTGTCTCAGCGATAGCAATCATTGCCGGTGGCCTCACAGCCCACAAAGCACATAAGACCACCAGCAAGAAGAGGAACAGCAAAAAGAAATAGCTGAACCTATACCGGGTGGGGGCACAAGCCCCCACCCTCCCCTACCAGTTTAGAACAGGAGCTAAACATGGAAAAGGCTAATGACTACACCCGCGCAGGACACTGGTTTACCCTTGCGGCCACCACCGCAGCACTGAGCGCGGTACTCTCACAAAAGCTCACCCCGCTACTGGTAGCCGCAGCAGCAGGCTACCTAGCTCACCGATATTACAACCTAGGCAAAAAGGACAGCTAACGACTATGCCCCGTGAACTTCTCAAGCGCAGCGGCATCGCCCATCTTTGGAACAAAGACCCGGCCGCCGTATCGCGCTATACCCTCCCGGAGCCGGACGCTGTAGCTATCGGCAAAAACGGCAAAGAAGAATCCCTGTGGGAAAGAGCCACGATTGAAAAGTGGTTCACCGAGCAGTTCACGGGGCCAGGACGCCCCAAGAAGAAAGACTAGCTATGAAAGTTGGCTACGCGCGCGTTTCAACCCCAGCGCAGGAAGAGAGCCTAAAGGCTCAGGCTGACACTCTCACAGCCGAGGGGTGCGAGAAGATTTACAGCGACATAGCCAGTGGAGCTAAGGCGTCCCGCCCTGGCCTAGCGGCCGCCCTTGACTTCCTACGCCCTGGCGACACCCTGGCAGTAACCAGACTTGACCGACTGGGGCGGTCAGCGGCCGACACCCTGGCAACCATTAAGGAGCTGGGAGAGCGCAAAATAAACGTGTTGGCCCTTGATGTGAACCTTGATTCCTCCACAGCCGGGGGGCGCATGTTCCTTAATGTGGCAACTGTTTTAGCTGACTATGAGCGAGATATTTTAGTTGAACGAACCCGGGCCGGACTAGCTCACGCGCGGGCACAGGGGCGGGTAGGTGGACGTCCTAAAAAGCTCTCTGGAGACGCCGAGCAAGCGGCTCTAGCTGCACTTGAGGCCGGTATGTCCGTGAAACAGGTGGCTCAGTTGCACGGTGTTAGCCGGTGGACTATCCAGCGTTTACGCAAGTAAAAGGCATATTTCTAACCATACGACCATACGACCATACGACCATATATAAATATATACGGTAATATGGTTATAGGTATGACCATACCGAAAGGTGAATCATGATTATCACTATTGCCACCACCAAAGGCGGGGCGGCTAAAACCACCACAGCCATGCTTCTAGCTGAGGCAGCCGGACGCGCAGGACACAGCGCCCTAGTAATTGATGCAGACCCCCAGGGGTCAGCGACCCAATGGAAAGAAGTGGCCGAAGAAAGTGGCGAGCCTATCCGCCGTTATACGGTCACACCCGTAAATCGCGTGATGCTCTCACGCACCCTTGCTAAGGCAACCGAGGAATGGGTATTTATTGATACCCCACCGGGCGACCCTGCCGTTATCAACGAAGCTATCGAACTAGCAGATTTTGTTATCGTCCCCTCACCTGTTGCCCCCGAGGACTTCAACCGCGCAGTACGCACCCTTGCCACCACAGGCGATACCCCAGCGGCCCTATTTCTCTGCCACTGGGATAAGCGAGCAACCAAGACATACGAGGCCGTCAAAGAGGCGATTACAGCTCAAGACCTGCCCGTGTTTAGCTCAGAAGTCCCCAACAAACAGCAGGTACAAAATTTCTGGTTTGCTGATACGCACAGCGGGGACTTGGGCGGGTATCAAGACCTGTTTACCGAGCTATCTAACACGCTCAAGGCGCTACAGGCTTAGAACCACATCACCATATATACGGCTATATGGTTATATGTACGACCATATAGCCGTATGTATGGCTTAGGAAAGGAACACCTAGTTATGACTGATTTAGCTAAGAAACTAGCAACAGCAACCGCGAAGAAAGAGAGCAGCGGGGGAGGGGCCGCGCGAACCGAGTCCGTTTTTCGTAAACCAGCTAGCACCCGTAAGTTTACGTTCAACATTGACGAGGACGTTTACCAGCAGCTCCGTAAACAGGCTTTTGAGCAGGAGCGAGATATGACCGCCATTATCAACGAGACCTTGAGCAAGGTATTTGGGTAAAAATCGTGTCTGTTTTGGGTAAAAATCGTGTCTGTTTTGGGTAAAAATCGTGTCTGTTTTGGGTAAAAATCGTGTCTGTTCGTGTCCCTGGTTTTCATGTAGACTGGGTACATAACAAAGCGGGGCACCCCCTCAGAACCGCTAAATACTGAGGAGATGCCCCTACGCACAGGACTCTTTCAACTCACACTTAGGCGTTGAAAGCGTTTACCAAGTCAGCGATAGCCCGTACAAGTTTCGCAACCGGGACCAACCACTTGCGAACTTCGCGGGCTATCTTTTTGCCGTTCTTGCCCATACGCTCACCCCCTCTCATGGTCACTCTCAACGGCAGTCAGCATTTATGTGGACCGTGGAGGCCGTAGAGAAAAGGTGTATCTCTATATTATCTGCCGGTAGACACCTAAAATTCATTCTGTGAAGATTTTTAGTTGAGCTATCGAGAGAGGCCAATATGGTTGAGTATCGTATGATTCCTACCCACCAGCACCGGCGGGCGCGGCAGCTACTTAAAGACGTCATTCCCTCTGTGATTGCCTCCGACTTCGTTCGAGGGTCAAATGATGCTCGGATTCAGGAGTTCAAGTCTGTTTACCGGGTACATCGTCAAGAGCCGCCCGCTATTCATGAGGTTTACTTAGGTGCCTATGACGGCAAAGACCTTGTTGGGGTTCTTCATGGCCTGAGTTTCTTGTATCAGTTTAGTTTTTCGCCGGAGATGAAGCGGACTGGTTTTTATCCCCTAGCGGAGGTGAACCGTACTCTTGGCAGCTACAGGCGTCTTGCTGAAAACGGCCTCTTTATTGAAGAGGTGGGGGTGCGCCCTGAGTTCCGAGGTAAGGGTATTGGAAAAGGGCTATTTGAGGCTCTGCATCAGCAATTTCTTGAACCTGCGGGGCTGTCGCAGGTAGTTCTAGCTTCTACCGATACAAACTCCCATCAGTTCTTTGAACATTTAGGCTTTGAAGATTTTGGGACTTTATTACCGGCTCGATACTTTGGGGGCATCCAGGACGTCCCTATGTATGCTGAGTACGCTTCTTACTGTCGCTGGTTTGCCCGTGATTACTCTAAGTAGCCCGAGACTATCCCGCCTGTGCCTGTGAGTCCTTAGCCTACCCCTTATTACCCCGCTCGTACTGGCCCACAGGCTCCCAGGGCAAGCAGAAACCCCCGCCCTCTGTCGCGCTCTGCGCGCCAAAGAGGGCGGGGTTTTTGTGCGGCAGCCGGTCAGGCGCGGGAGGGGGTGGAAGGCAAACAAACCATATAATTGTGACCAATGTCACATATTTTCCGCTTCTTCGTGGCCCCGCGCTCATTTTTTCCTGATATGCTTTATATCAGTTAGCTCCTCACCGCTGTTCTTCGGAACGGCTGGTGAGGTTTTTTTTACCCGAAAGCCGATTAAAATGCCTGAACAAACACAACGGCAACGTGCAGCTCTGGTCATCGATTACCAGAACGTCCATTTAACTGCACACGATGTTTTTGACCCCACCGGACCGTTACATAATTCCTTGATTGACCCGTTGAAGTTCGCACGAGAAATTGAACGCGTCAAACAAACACACACCTACCCAGTTACAGTTACCCATATTGAAGTGTTCCGAGGACTGCCCCACACTTCTAAGATTGGGCATGCTTACAATATGAGCCAGAAGGCGGCGTGGCTAAATTCTGTTTCAACAGCTATTAGCCCTAGCACGTCAGGAGCAGGAAATATGTCACCTGCTCATATTGCCCCTAGAAGGCTTCCCACCATGGATGTCACTTTGCGGCCTTTATGCTATCCGAAGGTATGGGACAGAACGCAGAATAAGTATGTTACTGATTTATCACATGGAGGCTATGAAAAGGGTGTTGATGTGCTTGTTGCATTAGCTGCTGTTCGTCTAGCCCGACGCTCTGATATTGATGTTGTTCTTCTTGCTTCTCGAGATACTGACTTGGAGCCAGCTATTGATGAAGTGCTCCATCAGGGCTTAGCTCGTATTGAGACTGTGAAATGGTTCAAGCATGGAGATACACAGACATATGGCCAGCTAGGAAATGTTTGGGCTAATCAGATGATAGATACAAACTATAGAAACTCCCTTGATACTAGAAACTATTACTCTATGGTTCATCGCCCTTAGATAATCAAAGGGGCAAATCTAGCAAACCTTGCCCCTTACCCCGCTCGTACTGGCTCACAGGCTCCCAGGGCAAGCAAAACCCCCGCCCTCTGTCGCGCTCTGCGCGTCAAAGAGGGCGGGGGTTTTGTGCGGCAGCCGGTCAAGCGCGGCGCTTGCGCGGGGGTGTGGGGGCGGCGTCAGCCCCCACAAGGGCACTGCGAGAACTAGCTTGTTTGCTGGGAGTTATCCACAGGCTGACGCGCGCGCGTTTAAGTAGGAGGTTTAAATGTAAAAAGCTTTTTGTTAAAAGCTTTTTGTAGTGCCTTCAAAAAGGGGTCAAAATTTGCGGTTTGACTAGGTGAAATAGTGGGTGTGGATAACTTCAACTTCCCCCTAAATGTCCCACTACTTCCCCCTAAATGTCCCACTACTTCCCCCTAAATGTCCCACCTCGGAAGCTACTTCCCCCTAAATGTCCCATTTGCAGGGCGCCATGTAGTGGTGTGTATCACTTGCCTGTGGATAACTTCAACTTCGGCCCAAATCCCCCACTACTTCGGGGTAAATGTCCCACCTTTGGCCGGGCAATGTTACTAGCCAGTAATATCCTTGGAGTTCTTGACAGGGGGGGGTGTCAGCCCTAGGCTCAATGGTGTTAGGGCACAAAAAAGCCCCTCACGGTGCTAGCAACACCATGAAGGGCAGCCAACCACCTACCGATACTAGGCGATTGACATGAACGATTCTATCGACTTTACCGACCTGGCGAAAGCCGCAGCCGAAAAGGCCGCCGCTCCTTCTAGCCCCCAGGTTCACAACAGCTTTTACCCGGCACAGTTCATCTACTGCTGCTTGCCATACCGGGCCATTGAGGAAAAAATCTGGCTCCGAGAAAATGGCACTTGGACACTGGGCATCACCCCCGGCATTATCACCAACCCAGACGGCTCCCGCGAGTCCTTTATCCCCTCTGGCAAACTAGCCCGCGCGGCCCTACTCTATGTGACCACAGAAGCCGTTAAGACCGGCTCCCCGCGTATCGAACTCGCTAAGAGCTACCGAGGGTTTTTGCAAGACTTGGGTATCCAATGGAATCAGCGCAACGCCCGTGAAGCTGTGCGCCAGTTGCGGGCCGTGCTCTCTATGAGTGTTCAACTCTCTTTTATCACCGCTGATAATGAGGGCGGTAGCGTTGTAACCGAGCTTGAATTTAAAGTCGGCAGCGGCCGCGAAATACACTTTGACGCCAAGGCTGATATTAAAGAGCGCGAATCTTACCTACTGCTATCGCAAGACTTCTATGAGGCTGTTGTGGTGGGCCACGCGGTGCCGATTGTTACCGAAGCATGGCGGGCACTTATCCAAGACACTAAGTCCCCGCTGGCCCTGGATATTTACCTGTGGCTCTCTTCTCGTCTGAGCAACCTTACGAACCCGGTTCATATCACTTGGGAACAGCTTTACTCTCAGTTCGGCTCACAGTCCCAAAGTTTGGATAAATTCAAAGAGAATTTTCGTAAAGCTCTGGAAACCGTTAAGGAATACTACCCCGGCGCAAATGTGCGCGAGATGGGCACCGGCCAGGGCAAGACCAAGGGCTTTAAGGGCCTGGTGCTCTATCGCTCTATTCCGGCTCTTCCTCCCCAGAAGTAGCTATATGCAGGTCAGCTCCGCGATAGTACGCCTGTAGCGTCTCAAAAAGGGCGTTCGTGGCCTCTTTGTTGATGGTGTAGATAACCGGCCGCCCCTGGACTCCTGGGATGATTTCAGCGGTGACTAGACCGGCATCGACCAGGATAGAGAGGTGACGGGTTAGGGCTACCTCGCTCACGTTGAGGCCAGCGGAAATATCTTGACGGCTGGTTTTGCCAAGGTAGAGCTGACGGATGATACCGACCCGCAGGGTGTTGCCGAAGATGGTCACGGCATCGTGAACGGCAGGGGTCTGGCCGGGGATTTTTAGTACAAAGGACACCCTTTCTATTGTGTCAAATGACTTGCTATATGGCTTTTTAGTTGTTTTCTAATGAAAGTAATATAAAACCATGTCAAAGTAACATTGCTTCATTTGTTGAAGTTACCCATCTGGAAACGATATACATAATTATATGGAACACTAAGGAGGCTCACTATGACACTGGCACCTATCGCCGGATTCATCGGTACAGACATTCAGATGCAGGACACCGAAACCTCTACAGTTGCGCGTTTTCGCGTAGGGTCTACCGACCGTTACCGCAACGCACAGGGCGATTGGGTAGAGCGGGAAACCTTTTGGGTCACTTGCCAAGCCTGGGGCAGCCTAGCCCGCCGCATCCACCGCGAAGTGAAAAAGGGTGACGGTGTTCTGTTGCTAGGGCGCTGGGAGCAATCCAATTACGAGCAGGACGGGCAGAGAAAGAGCGCCCGTTTTGTCACTGTGGAGCACATCGGCCTAGATATGGCTATCCCCGACCGCACAGAGCGGCAGGCAGCGCCCCCAACCCAACCCCCAGCGCAGCAGGAGGCAGCACCGGCCGCTAATGCCGAGGTGGAAAACCCACTATGAGCAAGCCGAGCAAGTGGAGAACCTTTAAAGCCGTAGTGCTGAACATGCCAGATGATGAAATCCCCGGCATTAAGGAACGGCTCCAAGGTAAGAACAAGCCCCAGAAGCCAGCCAGCGCCCCCGCAGCAGAGCAGGCACCACAGGCAGATAGTTGGGAAAGCCTACTAGAGCCAGCGGCCACCTCACCGGTAGCAGGGGAGGGTGAGAGCGAAGAAAACCTGTGGCAGGCAGTCACACCAGCGGCCACCGCCTCCCCCTGGAAGAAGCTAGTCCGATGGAGCGCAATAGGTCTAATTCTGCTGTTTTGCTGGATTGGTTTTAGGGCCGCTGTCTTTGGGTTCGATACAGAAACCACCGTAGACATTCCTCTAGAAGCCACCTACCCCAGCCAAGCAGCCGAAGCCGTAGCCGAGGGGTTCGCCCCGGCCTACCTGACCTTTAAAGAGGGTGAGGACGCCGCCCGCGCTCAGGCAATGGCCCCCTACTATTCAGGCGGTCTAGCAGAGGCAAAACTCGGGTGGGACGGCAAGGGCCACCAGGAGGCCAGTAACGCCCGAGTTATCAAGGTAGCGCCGATTGACTCGCAGCGTTCACGGGTGACTGTTCAGGCTAACGTGACCAGCTTTAACGCTGAGGGAAACCCTGAGTCCACAAAGCCAGTAGCCCTAGAACTATCGGTTATCGTCACCGATGAAGGCGCGGCCGTCTACGGCACACCGGCCTATGTGGGTATCGCTGACCCGCCGCAGGTAACGGCCACTGAGGAAGTGAACCAGGATAGCGCTTTAGCGTCCGAAACTCGCGCAGATATTGACGCGTTTTTCGAGGCATACGCGAGCCAAACCAACATTTCGAGTATCACCGCCCCCGGCTCCACTATCACCGGGCTAGGTGGCATCGTTTCAGCCCCCAAGGTCACCAGTTGGAAAGTTGAAGGCGGCGAATCTGATACCCGCAAGGGTTGGGCCGTTGTTGAGTACAACGCTAACGGGGCGAAACTAACACAGTTTTACCAGGTCAAGCTGGTGAAAGTAAGCGGCGGAAGTTCCGCCAAATGGCAAATTCTAGAAATTGAAGGAAGTGAATCATGACCGATTTCGCAGGTCTGAAAGATTGGTTTATCGTCATTGCCGGAAACCTCTTCATCGTTATTATGATTGCTCGCGCCCTGGGTGCCTACGCGAAACGAGACTGGGGCGACCTTATTACCAACCTGGCTGTAGCCGTTGTTATCGGCTTTTTGGTGTACGCCAATGACTCAGCCGTAGCCCTCATTAAGCACCTAGCTAACCTAGCTTTTGGCGGCTAGTAGGAGGGGTACACATGCGTACCGGCCGAACAGTTACTAAACAGCTCAAAATCGAAACCCGGCAACATGAGCTTTTGGGTTTTGATATGGGAGAAGGCCCCAGGCGTAAAGACCTGCTGCTAGGGCTGGTCATTATTCCGGCTTGGGTGGCCTTTATGTTTCTGCTGATTGGGGCACCGACCAAGGGGAACATGCTGCTGTATATGCTGCCGCCTGTTCTCTTCTTGAAGTACGGAGTGAGCGAGAGTGAGAAAAACCCCCGCCGCATGAACTTTACCCAGTGGATTCTAGCTATCCGCTACGTCCTGGTGGGGCACCGGCCCATTATCCGCGCCGGTGCCCGCAAGGCGTCAAAAACTGAGTACATCCCGTGGGTTCAACGCTCTAATCTCGGCAAGCTGGCTAACGCCTTGGGGCTAAAGCACCTGGTGAAGCGTAACGGTGAACTTGATTGGGCTGAGGTATCTAACATCCCCGGTCTAGGGTTTACCGCCCGCTATGCCCAAGAGTCCGGGAGTACAGCCTATAAACAGGCATCGGGCAAGCCGATTGAAATTAGCCCAACCCCCTACCTTATGGGCACTGATTACCTTGTAGGTGTTGGGCGGCGGATGCAGCAGAAGAAGAGCAGGAAGAGCAAGAAATGAAACTATTTTCTAAGGTCAAAAGCGCTTTTGGCTTTGACGATGCCCGCAGCGCCCCACCACCGGCCTACCACACTATTACCGATGGTTTGCTAGTGACTGCCCTGCACGCTGAGGCATGGTTAGAGCTAGGTATCTCCAACCTTGATACGGCCACGGTTGAAGCCTGGGAATCCGAACTAGATAAGGTTATCCGAGCCTCTTCTAAGGCCCTGGGCCAGTCCCCTTGTCACCTCAAAATCATGTGGTCAAAGGTGGACGGGAGCCAGTATTACGAGTCAGTGCGAGAGCTGTACGATGCAGACTACGCAGACGGCGACCGCTGGGCCAAGGACTACGCGGCCCGTATCGACGCGCTAGGTTTGCCGCAGCGTCATGTGATGCTAGGTGTTCTCATTGAAGAGCGCGATACGGCCGCAGCTCAGGCCATTAAGCGCGGTGCTAATGCTGCAACCGGCTTGCACGCTGACCCCTTGAGTGATGAAGAGCTGACCCACTACATGAGCAGCGCCCGCCGTATCGTCAAAACCCTGGGCGGCTCACCGCTGAAAGCTAAGTTAGCGGATGCTGAAAAAATCGCCTGGATGCTCTCACGCGAAACCGGACGCACTAAAGCGCCGGTGCCGCCCAAGGGCAAAATCACCGGCGCAGCCCTGCAACATCTTCTGTCCTCTAAGGTCATTCCTTACTCAGACCACCTAGAGCTACTGGATGAAGCTGGGCAGCCGGTGATGTATCAGGCTATTTTGCCTATGATTGACCTGCCCGAAGAGGTCACCGCCCCCGGTAATTCCGAGTGGGCTACGCTGCTTTCATACATTACCCGTATGGAGCAGGGGCAGGACGGGGAGCCGGTGCAGGTGCCGGTCTATGCTGATGTGTCCATCCGTTTCCAGAACGTGCCGAAAAAGGACGCTATCAAGCAGGTAAACGAGGCCCGCCGTACCGCTAAGGAACAGCGCCAGTCCGCGGCTAAAACTTCTGCCGGTGAAACCAGTGAAGAGATTGAGGATGCGGAGCTGAAAAATGAGGCGCTGCTGAAAGACATTCGCCGGGGCGGAACGTACCTGGTAGAGCACAATAGCCGCCTGATTATTTCAGCGCCGAGCCGTGAAGAGCTTGAGGACAATATTCAGGCGGTGACTGACTTCTTCCTGAATGAGGAAATTTTGCTCTCGCGCGGTGAGGATGAACAGCGGGACTTGTGGCTAGAGAATATGCCCGGTGACTCAGTGCGCGTTACCGATATGGGCCATATCCAAACCGATGTTGCCTTTTATGGTGCCTTCTTCTGGGCTGGTAGCAAGGTAGGCGATAGCACCAAGGGCGCGGTGGGTTATACCTCTGGCACCACAACCGAACTGTTCCGTTCTGCTATTGCTTCATCCGGTGAACGTGGCGATACAACCTCAACGGCTTATGCGGGGCGAAGTGGACGCGGTAAGACCACGGCTATGGGCCTTGAAATGGTGTCTCAGGCTGTAGAAAAACCGTCCTGGTTTTGTATGCTCGACCCCAAGGGCGACTGTGGGGGCATCTCATTGGTGGCCTCACATTATGGGGTGCCCTCTGGTGTGATTGAGCTGGACGAGTCCCACAGTGGGGCGGCCGATATGTTCCGTGCTCTGGGTAAGTCTGAGGCTCCGATTGCGGTTCAGTCCATTTTGATGATGCAGGCTAAAGACCGCCGACAGGTTGATGTAGCGACCTCTGCATCTTTGAGGTACGCCACCGAAGAGGCTGAGGAGTCTGAGAACCCTTCAACCTATGGGGTTATTGAGCGTATGGCTGGTTCTGATGATGCCGATGTTCGCTCGTTTGCTGAGTACCTCAAAGACCTGGCTAAAACCCCTGTGGGCAAGATTGTTTTGGGTAAACCGTCCGGTGATATGGCTCTGACTGATAAGCCCGGTTTGTGGATTATTCAGGTTCAGAACCTCTCACTACCGAATGAGAACCTTGATTTTGCCGATTGGGATGCACAGAACCGCTTGTCGGTGGCCTTGATTCAGGGCATTACTAATTTTGCGCTGCATGTTTCATCATCGAAAACCTTGCGAGCTATGCGGAAACTGGTGGCGGTGCCCGAGGTTCACATCATGATGCGGGCAACGAACGGGGCGGCTTTTCTTGACCAGGTGGCGCGTATGGGCCGTGCTTTTAACACCGGTCTTGCCTATGACACCCAGGACTGCACTTCTATTGCGGCTATGCCTGGTCTGGTTGAGCAGTTATCAGGGGTGCGTATTTTTCAGTTCACCTCAGAAGAGCAGCAGGACGCGGCGGCGAAGCTGTTGGGTATGCCTGTGAACGCTGATACCCGTGAGCGTATTCGTTCGTTGGCTACTGACCCGGAGAGTGACCAGCTTATTAAGGGTCGTGCGTTGGTGAGGGATTGGCGCGAGCGTGTGGCTGTGGTTCAGTTTGATTTTCCCTCGGATGAAGTGCGGCGGTTGATGTCTACTGACCCGAAAGATTTTGCAATGAGCCTTGAGTTAGAGGAAGTGGAGGGCGCAGCATGAAGCGCGTAATGGGAATGGTTGTTGTTGCTGGGGCGTGCCTGGTGTTGTCTGGGTGTTCGTCTGCTGAGTCGGAGGCTGTGAAGGTGGCTCAGGCGTATGTCACCGGCACCGAAAAAGAACGCTGTGAAATGACGTTAGGGCGTTCTAACTGTAGTCACCTGAGCGATAAGACCGTGTGGCCTGGGCACCCTACCGACGTTGAATCGGTGACCAAGTGGAAAGAAACCGGCTATGCCGTAGTCATTCCTGATGCTGACGGCCGTAAAGATGTGTTTGGTCTTCGTGAGGTAAACGGTGAATGGAAAGTCGAAGAATACGACGTCATTACCGAAGAACATCTAGCCGAAGATGACCCGGCGTGCTGGGCACTGAGTGAAGATACCGGCATTGGATGCTAACCATGAAAACCCTTACCCCCACAACTACAGCCCGCCTTTTAGAGGCTAGCGCCAAAGCATGGCGCTGGGTGCCCATCGTAGCCCTCTACCGAGGCATAAGGGCTATGAACGGCCGCCGCTGGAAAATCTTTCTCACAACCTTTTTCGCCAGCATGTGGCTTGGCACCGCCCTAGCCCAGGCAGCAGACGGCGGCACCGGCATTAGTTCCCTCATACCCCTAGAGGACTGGTCAAACGGCGGCGCAAAAACCCTCGTTGAGGACGTACCCACTAGCGCCTATTCCATCGAGTCCACCAAGGGCGGCATCACAAACCCCGTCATTGCCACCATGACCGGCCTTGCTAGCACCCTCATGCTGACCGTGGCCGAGATTGGCTACATCATCGTTGCTATCATGAGCTGGCTTCTAGGGTCAGCGGTGGCCTTTGAAGATACCCTAGATATTTCCCCTATCCTGGGTGCGGCCGCCACTGAGTCACTGGGCTGGCTCTTCCCCACCTGCCTAGCACTGGGCGCGGTCTTTACCTACTTCGATTACTTGCGGGATAAGGCAGCTCTTAACGGGCTTCTAACGCTAGGTATTACGGCGGTTGCTGCTGTATCGCTGGCCCTCTTCCCGAACGTGTGGGTGTCCGGTCTTGAGACTGCACGCGCAGCCGGTAATACGGTTGTCAGTGCCGTGGAGTAGCAATACCGGGGGCGCTGCAACAGCACCGTTTGAATACGAGGCCGTGAGCTTTAGCGGTAACACGGACTCCCAGGCTTTTTGCCCGTCAAGCTACTGATGCAGTTTGGCGCCAGATGGTAGTTACTCCTTGGTGTGTGGCACAATTCGGTTCTGTAGAGGTCTGCCAGACCTACGGTAAAGAGTTGCTGACCAAAGAAACTACCAAGGATAAAAGACCTTCCTAGAGGACACTGTTTTGGCCAGAGGTTGGGGAGGACTCCGCAGCCGGTCAAATCATCACCGGCGACTCCTGGTCACAGCAAACTCGGCTCAACCTTTATAGCAACCCATCCTCGTTATCAGTCATGGGCTTCCTCATTGCCTCCCTGGTCTTTAGCGCCGTCATCGCCTTCTTCCAAGCCCTCCTATTACTTATCCTCGTATCTTCTTCCTACCCCTGGGCATGATTCCCGGCGTCACCCGCTCCTGGCTCATTACCTGGGCCATGATGCTAGGGTCGGCAGTCATGGCAAACATTATCGCTATGCTCATGCTCTCCGTCTCCCTAGGCGTTGTAACCCAAATCAGCACCTCGTCTATGAGCTGGGGGCGTCAGTTCTTCATCTCCCTGATGGTGCTGTTCGCAGCCTTTGGCCTCAAACACACCGTAGCGACCATTACCGGCAGCGGTAACACCGGCAGCAGCGGCGGCCTCGGCCGCTCCATCTCCCGCGTAGTCCAGGCTGTGACCATGCGAAAGATGCTCAACAGTGCCCTGAGCTACCGCAGCGCGAGAGCTAACAGCACCATGAACCGGAACCAGACCACCACCGGAGGCAGGGGCACCAACGGCACCCCCGGAGCACCCGGCGCGCACGGTATGAGCCGAAACGTCCACCGCCAAGACGCCACCACCCGCCAACTGGCTAACTACAACCGCCACCAGTCCATCTGGTCACGAGCAGCCACCGGCCAGACCCCGGCCCCTGCTGCAAGCCGTTACACCACCCCCAACCGCAGCGGCTCCACCCGCCCAACCATCACCGATGTACCGGGGCACGCGGGGCGCACTAAGCCCCAGACCTGGAACCGGCCGACCACCGGCACAGGCGGCAGCACCCGACCGGCACCGGCCACAAGCCGACCCGCCCCCGGTGGTAGCAGCCGACCGGCACCGGCAGGAGCACCTAGCGGAGCTGGCAGCATCCGCACCAGCCCAGCACCAGCACCGGCCCAGCCAATCCAGGGCACCCGCGCACCCCAGAACCGCCCGGTAAGAGAGGCCACTACCCCAGCACCAGCGGCCGCAGATACCCGGCGACCAGCAGCTCACCAGCCCGCGAGGTCAGTACCCCCGACCCGCGCCGGTAGAAAACGGTCTACGCACCACCCCGGCACCGGCTACCCGCCGCGCCACCCCAGCACCTCAGCACCAAGGCCCAAAGCGTCCAGCCATCGGCCCGGATGCAGCAGCGCATTAAGGCCCGTCAAGCGGCCATGAGAGTAAGAGATTGAGGAAAGCAGTAATGACTAACCGCAAAGACGAGCTAGAAATCTTCGACCACCTGGACACCGAGGACACCCAGCAGCCGCAGCAATTCCGCCGCCTGAACGAAACAGCAGCACAGAGCGGGGCCGCCCAACGCGAAAACGCGCTCTTATTGCCCTGGTTATCGTGCTCTTACTAGGTCTTGCTATCTGGCGAGTTTATCCAGTGGCAGAACAACCAGCAGCAGGAAGAGCCAGCGGCCACCGCCGCGCCGACCACCTCTAGCGCCCCGGCTGATGCTACCCCAGCACCTCAGCTAGCTACCTCAACGGCCAGTACCCTCAAGCTGTTGAAGGGCGGCCGGCAGCAGACCCTAACGCGGTTGAAATCCCCCCGGCAACCATGCCCGAGGTAGACGCCAAGGACGCCGAAAGCGTCATGCGTGGCTTTATCACCATCACCAACAGCCGCGATTCAGCCGAACCGGCTGACTTCGAGCGGGTTAAAGAGTGGGTTAGCCCCTATTCAGCTATTGAGGATATGAGCGGTTTTGACGCTTACGGTAACGATACGGCCGATATTCTCCCGGCCCCTGTGACCGTTGAGAATATCGAAGTCAAAGAGGCAACTAGCACCCAGCCCCGTAACACGTCCATGCGTCAGTCTCGCGTGCTGGAAACTACCGTTTTAGCGTCTACCGGCCAGAAACTACGCCTTGAGTGGGAAGTTACGGCCATGATGGATGAAAACGAGATGTGGAAAGTTACCGAGGCTAGCCTTTACACCTGGCAGGTGTGAGCGAATGAGCACCCTAGGGGATATGACCAAAACCGGGCTACGCATCGGGGCGGGCGTCCTGCTGAAAAAGCTCTTTGTCCCCCTTACTTTTATCCTGGTGATTCTGCTGGGTGGCTTCATTATTCTTGGTTCTATTACCGAGGTATCACCGGGGGCGGGAACGCCGCCAACGCCTCTACCTGCGCCCCTGCCGGTGGTTCCTCAGACGGCGGAGATATTAGAGCGCCGGGGGAACTACGCGCCCACCAAATCGAAAACGCCAAGCTCATTGATGAAGGAGTAGCCGAACTTGGTTACTCAGGGAAAGTTAGCCGCCTCATCATCATTGCGGCCTTTGGCGAATCGACCCTAGAGAACATCGACTACGGGGACGATATACACGGGTGAGGAACCCAGACGGTTCACTCACTAGCTCTATCGGTGTGCTGCAACAACAGGAATGGTGGGGCAGCCGCGAAGAGCGTATGAACCCCAAGATAGCCGCGCAGCTCTTTATCCTTGGCCCCCAGCGTCAAGGTGGCGGCCTGGCCAGTGTCCCAGGGTGGGAGGCTCTACCCGAGTCCCATGCTATTAACCGGGTGCAGAAGAACTCCAACCCTGACCACTACACCGCCAGCATCTCCTATGCCGATTCCATCATTGCCGAAGCAGGGATAGACGTAAACCGTGAGGGCAAG
>NZ_CP056081.1 GCF_014217215.1 Rothia nasimurium | reverse complement strand
GTGTAGGGCAGCAGTCGGTAGCGGGTGTTGCTCCTAATCTTGAGGGGAATCAGGACCGCGAGCGCGGTGATGGCTGTGAGGGTGGTGAGGGTGATGGTCCAGGTGGGTTTGTAGGTGGTGAGTTGGTAGCCGGTGGTGATGAGGGTGAGTCCGGTGATGGTGAGGGTGAGGGTGGTTGTTCCTTTGGTTTTGCGGGGTGGTTTGGTCATGGTGGGTGGTCCTTTTGGGGTGGGGTTTGGTGAGGGTTTGGGTTTAGGTGGTGGTGAGTTTGGGGGGTGGGTAGAGGAAGGCGTTGACTTCTGTGGGGTCTACTGGTTGGGGGCGGACGTTGTAGCGGTGGCCCGGTGGGGCGTAGTAGGCGTTGTTGTATTCTTCGATGATTGCTTTGCCGTCTTCGGTGACGTCTGCGACGTAGGCGACGTGACCGGCAGATCCAATGCCTTCTGCTCCGTTAGCTCCCCACCATGCGACGGCTCCGGGGACGGGTTTATCTGAGATTTTCCAGCCTTCGGCTTCCCATGCGGTTTTCCATTCGTAGCCGTTGCCTTTGCGGATGCCGGTTTTTCCGTAGCTGTTGTTAAAGATGATGTTGTCTTTGGTTCCTCCGAGGGCTTCGTTGAGTTTCCATGAGACGAAGGAGGTGCACTCTCCGTAGTAGAAGTTCATGGGGTCTACGGCCCAGGAGTTGGGGGGTGTGACGATGCCGAGGTTGTCGCCGTATTCTCCCCAGGGGTAGGTGTTGCGGGCTTCTTTGCCGGCGACGGTGGTGGTTTCACCATCGGTGTTGGGGCCGCAGTTGATGGTGGTGGTTTCAGAGGTTGTGGTGGGGGTGAAGTCTGCGTTTTTCCATGTGGCTTGTTTTTCTTCGTTGGCGGAGCGGTTGGTGTCGATGTCGAGGATTTGGATGATTTCGTCGGCGTTGGCGTAGCTGCGGGTGTAGTGGAGGGGGTCTGCGTTGCGTTGGACGGCGTGGATGGCGTTGGTGCGTTCCATGGTTTCCCATCCTTGGATGGAGACGAGGCCGCCGGTGCCGTTGTGTTTGGGGCCGAGGAGGAAGGAGGTGGTGGCGTAGGTGGGGTTGGTGACTTGTTCTACGGTGCCCCAGCCCATGGAGGTTTGTTGTTGGAAGAGGCCTTTGGAGGTGGTTAGGGTTCCGTCTGAGTTGGTGACGCCGTGGATTTCGTCGCCGTAGCCGAGGTTGTAGAGGGTGGATTCTCCGAAGGCTGCGGTGATGGCGATGACGGAGGCGCTGCCGGGTAGTCCGAGGTCTGCTGCGGTTTGGTCGATGATGCGTGCGTTGTTGAGTTGTTCTTCGCTGTAGCCGTTGGGGCCGAGGGTTGGTTGGGTGGTGAGGCCGTCTGTGCTGGTGTTGCCGATGGTTTGGGTGTTGTAGCAGCTGTTGTTGTTTTGGAGGGTGGGGTTGGAGTTGTTGCTGAAGAGGAGGATGAGGCCGAGGGGCGATACTAGGAGGGTGATGGCGATGAGTGTGATGGCAGCGAGCGCGGTTGCGAGGATCCAGCGGTTTTTGGTGGTGCGGTTGTTGTTATCCATGGGTGATGTTCCATGAGTCGAGGCTGAGGTCGGTGATGGTCCAGCCGTTGGGGGTGTTGATGGCGGCGATGCGGTAGTGCAGTTGGTAGTTGCCGTGGGTGGCGGTGGCGACGGTGGTGGTGGCGTAGTGGGAGTAGCGGGCGGGGGTGTCGGTGCCCCATTCTTTGATGTTTTCTCCGATGGTGACGTCTTGGACTGCGATGGGGTATGAGTTGGTGAAGGCTGGGAGGGGTACTGCGTAGATTTCTTGGGCGAGGTCTTCGGTGATGAGGGAGTTTATTTGGTCTTGGTAGGTGGTGTCGGTGTTTGAAGTGCGGGAGGTGTAGAGGGTGAGAACTTCTGTGGCGGTGGCTTCGGGGTTGGTGCGGTCAAGGTTTTGGGTGGGGGTGGGTTGGGTGATTTCTTGGGTGGGGTAGCTGGGGGTTGTGGTGGGGCGTTCGGGGGCTTGGTCTGCGTCGGGGTAGGCGATGCTGATTCCGTTGTCGGTGGTGGTTGGTGCAGCTGTGGGGATGGCCGGGTTATGCGTAGCAGGGGTGGTGGTTGGTGCTTGTGTTTGTGGGGTGTCTGGCTGGGTGGTTTTCCAGATGAGTAGTCCGGTCGCGATTCCGAGCAAGGTGAGAGCAGCGACGGTGAGGATGATGGTTGTGCGTTTCATGTGTTGTCCTTTCTCGGGTGTGTTTAGTTGCGACTGAAGCGGTTGTGTTGTGTTCGGGTGGATGAGGCGTCGTAGCTGTTGAGTAGTTTGAGGGTGCGGAGTTTGGAGTCTGGGATATCGACGATGTCCCCTTCAACTGGTTTGTTGATGGTGTGGGGTTTGCCTTGGTAGTCGAGGCGGACGTTGCCGTATCGACCAGGTTTCATGGTGCTTTGGGGGCCAGGGCGCGGGGTGGGGGCAGCAGGTGTTGGGTTGGCAGGTGGGGTGGGGTGGGATACGGGTTCGATGTCCTTGGATGAGGGTTTTGTTTGGGGTGTATCGATGGTTCCTGCGGCCGGGGTGTTTGTTTCGTGGGTTGCGGGCATGGGGATTGCCCCGTCGCCGTTGCGGTATGCCGGCTGGAGGGCTGCGCGAGCGCGGTTTGCGTCGAGGCGTTGGGTGTTGGCAGCGTTGCTCATGTTTTGGGCGAAGGCCGTGCCGAGGGTGGTTGCGGCAGCTGTGGCTGCTGCTGAGGTTCCGCCGGTGACGGCTGCTGCTCCTACGCGTGCGAGTTTGGTGGTGGTGCCGGTGCGGGTGAATCCGCGGTTGACGGCGTAGAGGCCGCCGGCTGTTTTGGCGACTGTTTTGATTCCGGTGGCGAGTTTGGAGGGTTGGCGGGGGCCGGGGTCGCGGGTGACTCCAAGTTTTGCGAGTCGTTGGCTGAGTTGTTGGCCGAGGTTTTTTCCGTTTTTCTTCATCTTGATGAGGGTGTAGGCCATGAGGAGGGCGAGGACGCCGAGGATGAAGTTTTGGTAGATCATGAAGGTGCCGCCGGTGAGTTCTGTGAATCGGGCGTAGAGCCAGAGGTAGATGGCGGTGAGGGTGATGTAGAGGCCGACGGTGATGGTGTTGACCCACATTTGGGTGAAGGAATTGTAGAGGCCGTAGCGGGTTCCCCAGGGCATGATGGCTAGGGGTGCTCTCCAGATGACGTTGATGGCGTTGCCTGCGGCGAGGAAGGCGTCTTTGAGGATGAAGATGAGTAGGACGGCGACGATGGCCCAGAGGCCGAGGAAGCCGATGAAGAAGACGAGGAAGAAGGCAAGGGCTAGGAAGTTGTCTGTTTCGTTGTTGGCTTTGGCTAGCTCATCGCAGGAGTTGATGGCTTTGCGGATGTCTTCGGGTTCATCTCCTGCGGTGGCCATTTCGTTGAAGGTGGTTTCGCATTGTCCATCAAGTTGTTTGCCGAAGGAGATGATGTGGGAGGGGGTGCGGAGGGTGATGTCGATGATGGAGGCGGAGATGGGTGAGGTGGTGTCTTCTTCAGAGAGGATTGTTTGGCCTAGTTCGGTGCCGTATTGGGCGCTTTGTTGGATGGCGCCGTTATCGCCTTGGAAGTAGGTGATGGGGTTGGCTGCTGGTGAGAGGGCGAAGGCGGAGATGATGAGGGCGATGAATACTTCGATGAGGGCGGTGGTTTTGTGGCCGCGGAGCCAGAGGAAGGCTCCGGCGACTGCTGAGAGGGTGAGGGCGGTGGGGATGATGATGAGTTGGGCGGTGGCTAGCTGGACGCTGTTGGCGAGGAGGACGAGAGGTGAGAGGATCCAGTCGAGCCAGGTGAGGCCGAGGATGAAGTCTACGGTGGCGATCATGATGAGGCTTGCGAGTGCGTAGATCATCCAGAGGGTGTTGAAGAGGAAGGCTCGGGCTGAGCGCATGGGGTGGGTGAGGTTGCCGTTGTCTAGGGGTAGTTGGGTGTATGCGGAGATGGGTACTCCGTGGCTGTCGGTGATGTGGCCAAGGGGTAGGTAGAGGGTGTTGATGGTTTGGCCGTCTTCTGCGCGGGCGGTTTCTATGTTGATGAAGGTGCAGAGTGTGCAGAGGACGGTGATGGCTAGGAGGGTTTTGGTTTTGGGGTGCCAGTTTAGCCAGGTCCAGATGCGCAAGGTGAGGTCGTCTGTTGGGGTGAGTGTGGGGCTCATGGCTTTAGGCTGCTTTCAACAGGGTGGTGCGGTTGGGGGGTGAGGTGAGGACGGTTTTGCGGCGGTCTGGGTCGAGTGGGATTTCGATTTTGACTTTGCCGACTTTGCCGCGGTGGTCTTTGAAGAAGCATTCGCCGCGGCGTTCTGTGGGTACTTTGTCGGTTGCTTCGTCGATGGGGGCGGTGTCGGTGGTGAGGGTTTCGATGTGTTCTGTGCTGGCGTAGTTTTTGTCGAGCCAGGTGAGGTTGGTGCGGGCGAGGTCTTCGTCTCGGGTGCGGAATACGAATCGGAGGGTGATGAGTGAGCGGAGGTTTTGGTCTCCGATTTCTTCGGCGGAGTGGGTTCCGATGCCGACGTGGAATTTGTGTTTGCGGCCGGTTTTGATGCCGGTGAGGATTTCGCGGTGTCCTTCGGGCGATGAGGTCATGTGGTAGGCCTCATCGATGAGGAAGAGGACGTCGCGGGAGTCGTCTTGGTAGCCGATAAGGCGGCCGAGGGCTGCGAGGTAGGCGTAGGTTGCTCGGCCGACGCGTTTTTCGATGCTGAGTTGTTTTTGGGCGATTTCGCTGCTGAGGTCTTCACGGGTGGGGAGGTCCATGCCGTGGGTGGCGAAGACGGTGGCGTCGTAGGTGAGGTCTGCTGCTGGCAGGGTGGGGTCGAAGAAGGGGGCTCCGATGGTGACTTCGGAGAAGATTTCGATGGTTTCTCCGATTTCGCGGGCGGTTTCGCGGCGTTCTTCATCGATGGCGTCGCTCATGAGGTGGTTTTTGAGGTCGTTGAGGCTGTGGAGGGCGATACGTCCTTCTTCGAATGCTTTGAAGATGGATGAGAGGAGGCGGCCGCGGGCATCGGTGATGTTAAGGGATAGCAGAGAGGTGAGGAAGGTTGTGACCATGTAGCGGATTTGCTTTTTGTCGTGGGCAAAGAGCTTGAAGGGATCTACTGAGACGCTTGCTTCGTTGAAGTCGATGATGTTGGCGCGGGTTAGGTCCTTTGCCAGGGCTGCCCATTCGTGGTTGGCCGAATGGTCGACGATAACGAGCTGGGCTCCGCGGTCTACCATGCTTGAGGCGATGGTTTTCATGGCTACGGATTTGCCGGAGCCGAGTTCTCCGATACAGGCGAAGGAGCCTGAGAGGTCTGCTTCTGCGAGCGCGGAGAGGCTGATGTAGACCGGTTGGAAGCGGCCGGTGGTGATGTTGGTGGCGATGCGGAAGCCGTTGCGCATTCCGAGGGTGTCTTCGCAGATGGGAACGCCCATGGCGAAGTTGTCGCCTACGGTGAGTTGGGCGTATTGGGAGGAGGTGGGTGAGGGGGTGGTGCCGGGGAAGAAGTCCCAGAAGAAGTCTTTTTGTTCGACGGCGGCTGAGTCGAGGATCCATTCGCTGGTTTTGTAGATGGATTCGAGGTCTTTGATGTGGGTGAGTGCTTCTTCGGGGGTGGGGGCTGAGGCGCTGAAGATGCAGGTTGCGACGATTTCGACTTCGCGTTCGTCTGCTTTGAGTTTGGCTTGGTATTCCTTGAGGGCTTCAGCTGATTTGTCGATTTCGGCGTTTGTTCCGCCGGTGATGGTTCCGGTTTTGGTAGAGCGTTGGGTGTATTGGTCGATGAGTTCGCGTTCTGCTTTGCGGTTTTTGGCGATGGCTTTTTCTGCGGGGATTGATTTGATGAGGAGGCAGAAGTCGATTTCGGTGGGTAGTTCGGAGGCGATGTTGATGAATTCGGATCCGGGGAATTGGTAGCCGGCTTGGGGTGGGGCTGCGATGGCGGTGAAGGATTGGTAGGAGGGTTCGTAGTCGCCGTTTTGGGGGGTTACTTTGATGTAGCGGCGTTTTGCCATTTTCCATGCGTTGCGCAGGGTTTGGGAGTCGGTGATGTCTGATTTTGCCATGGGGTCGGTGAGAGGTTCGATGAGTCCTTTGGCGTGGATCCAGCCGTTGGCTGCGGGTTCGTCGAAGTAGGGGGTTTCTACCCATGCTGCGCCGCGGGTGGAGAGTTTGACGGAGATCCAGGTGAGGGCGGCTAGTCCTACGGGGCGGGGTTTGAAGGCGCTGGGGATGCGGCCTTGGATGGTGGCTGCTCTAAGTGCCCATTCTGTGTGCATGGTGGTGCTGGGTGGGTTGAGGGGCAGTCCGAGGGCTTCGCGCATGTCGTTGTCGCCGGCCCAGGTGATGCGGTTGAAGTATTCTTTGGGGTTTTTGGAGGTGAGGGGGGTGATGAGGAAGAAGGAGCGGGCCCCTGGAGGTAGTGCGGAGAGTTCTTGGTGGATGAGGCGCACTTCGTTCATGAGGTGTTCGGTGGGTTCGTCGACACCTTCGAGCATTCTTCCAACGATTTCTGCGCTGGAGGTTGAGGAGGTGAGGCCGAGGATTTTGTATTCGCCGGTGATGCTTTGGAAGAGGTCGCGGTGGATGGCGTGGACGGCTTGTTTGTGGGCGTGGGGGCTCATACCGTAAGACAGTCCGGTGAGTCGCCAGATGGCATAGGGGATGCCTTTGCGGTTGACGAAGATGTTTCCGTTGACCCACTGGATGGGCTGGCGCTGGTCTTTCTGGCTCATGGTAGTAGTTGCTCCTATTTGAGGGAGTTTTGAAAACGGGTGAAGCCGCTGGCGGGGCGGGGGGTTGTTTTCGTGGCGGTGGTGGTTTGGATGGTGGTGGTTTCAGGTTCTATGGTCGGCTCTGGGCTGGTTTCGTGAGTCTGGGCTTTGGGGAGTTTGATGGGTTTGCCCTGCCAGTAGCCGTTGCGGTTTGAGATGAGGAGGGCGGGGGTGGTGGTGATGAGGTGGAAGAGAGATCTTCGGGTGGGGGGCAGCTGTCCGAGGACGAAGATGGAGATGGCGCATAGTGCTAGGACGGCTGCTGTCTCAAGGATGGCCGCTGTCATTGAGCTCCACCCAAAGATTCTGACTTTGAGCGCGTAGGGGATGATGAGGATGAGCGTGGGGACGAACTGGGTGAGGGTGTAGGGTCCGCCGGGGATGGTGGATCCATCGGGTAGTTGTCCGATGAGCTGTTTGAATTTACGCGCTGCGGTGTAGAACTTCCCTACCTGGATTACGCGGCCTGGAGTTGGTTCTGTGCTCATGGTTTAGGCCAGGTCGTTTCCGGTGGTGTGCTGCTGGCTGTAGATGGTGTCGGGGGCCGCGGTGGTGTTTCCTTCCTGGACGGTCTGGGAGAAGACGCCTGAGAGGGCAACGATGATGGTGCCTGCACCGGCGATGATGGCTCCTGCTACGAGCCCGCCGATGATGCCGGGGATGGTTTTGGTTTGCCATGCAGTGATGATGAAGACTAGTAGGCCAACGACGATGAGCAGTGCGCCAAGGAGGGCCTGGGTGTTGCTGAGGATGTTGTTGGCCCAGTCGAAGAAGCCTGCTGCCTGGATGGAGGTGCCGGAGGCTGCTGCGGTGAGGTTGAGGGTGTTCATGGTGTTTCTCCGTTAGAGGGTGTTGTGGGTTAGAAGGTATGGGGCGAGCGTTCGATGGTTGAGATCTCCCATCGTCCGCCGCGGGAGGTAAGTTCTAGGGGGTACGTTTGACGGCGGGTGTTCGTGGCCTGGTCAGTGACTTCAAATTCGGCCAGAACGTAGGCGGTGGTACCGTCTGCTGGTACTGGCCCGTCCATGTTGGTCAAGGCTGTTACCGATGTCAGTGCTGCGCTTTGGTAGGGCGCTGGGCTCAGGGCAGCAATGGCGGCGTCCGGTGAGATGTAGCGGTTGATGTCACCGGTTTCGGTGAGGTAGGCCTTGCCGAAGTCTCCAACGGCTGAGGTGACATCAGGGTTGGCGACGGAGTAGGGGTAGGTGGTGCGTTGGGTGTTGGTGGTTGGGGCGTTGGTTGCTGCGGGGTACCCAATGGGGCTGTGGGTGCCGTCTTCGTTGGTGGAGGTGACGACCTTGTACCAGTGGGTTTCCCAGGTGGTTTTCTCTCGGGTTTCTCCGTTCTCTTCGATCTGTTCGGTGTGCCTGGTTTCGATTTGGATCTTGGTGGAGTAGTAGCCGTAGTTGGTTTTTTCCACGGAGGCGATGACGGGGTTGCGGTAGTCGATGCCGGTGGTGACTTTGAAGGTTGCGTTTTGGGCGGCGTCCTGGCCGATGTAGGCCGCCAAATCTTGGTAGTTCTCTTTAGAGGCGCTTAGGTAGGCGGTGAGGTATCCCTGGGCATAGGCCGCTGCCTGGTTGGCGAGTACGTCCTGGTCTTGTTGGTTTTTGAGTTCTTGGGAAACGGAGGCGGTGGGGTTATTCAGTAGGGCTGCGGCGCCCATGGTGGTTCCGAGTACTGAGGTAAACCCGATGCCTAGGACGATGGCCCAGATGCCGTAGCGGCCGATGGTTGAGGCGTGGGCTTGTTCGATGGTGCCGTTGCCGGCGATGGTGTCAGGGGTCTTGGTCTTCTTTGGTTTTTTGGGTGGCTTCGTCCCGGTGTGGGGGGCCTTGGTGAGTTTGGGGAACTTCATGGCCTAGCTCTTTCGGGTCTATGAATCGAGGTGGGTGGCTTCTGAGATTTTTTGGTTCAGAGCCGGTAAGTAGGGCTCTGCCCAGGGGGTTTGTGTCAAGGGGGCCTGGGGCTCGATGGCAGGGATGTGGTCGATGTCAGTCACCAGGTTGATAAGGTGCCAGCCGTCGCGTTCGGTGATGAATTCGGCGGTGGGGATGAGGTCGTGCAGCTTCTCTTTGGCTCTTTTACGACGAGCTGAGAATTTTGATTTGTTGCTACCGGTGGGGGCAGCTGCCCACAGGCGGGTGCATAGATCAGAGAAGGTGGGGGCAGTATCGCCAAAGTGCTGCTGGAGGTAGGTGTAGGCGATGACTTCGGCGGGAAATCCTCCTATGCTGCCGGTCTCTCCGATGAGTTCGGGGGCAGGGCCCATGAGCTTGAGGTAGGCGGTGGGGGCAGCTACCGGCGGGGCTGTCTCTGTCTCCTGCGGCTCAGGAGCCAGGGCGACAGGTTCAGGTTCCGGTTCTTCTTCCTCTGCTACTGGTAGAGCAGAGGGCTCAAGTAGCTTTTGGAAATCTTCGTCCGTAAACCTAAATTCCTCATCTAAGGAGTTCACGTTTTCACTAGTGACAGCGCCTTCGACCTCTTCGACCGGTAGCCCCTCATCAAGGTTCTCTACAGCCTGGGGCTCAACGGAAGCGACCGCTGCCGGGGCATCGACTGCTTCAGAAAGATGCTTATGGTAGTTCTCTTCTACAATTTGGTAGTCCTCAGACTCACGAGACATCAAGAAGGGAAAGATCGTCACATCCCCCGGTTCTAAGGCCCCGCGGTCATCTGATTCCTGGTAGTAGATGAAGCCACCACCAATAGGAACATCTGCAACAATCCCCAGGGCGAAGGAGGTTGTAGTGCGCACGAATTCAGAGACCGTGCCAGCATCCTGCCCAATGCTAAAGATGGTGGAGTTCTCCAAGGTCTGCCCGTTATGCTCCAGGTCCGTCAGAGCATCAACGAGAACAATGTTGCTGTGATAGGAGGCCAGGTTATATTTCAGAGCCTTCCCAAAATCTTCAAACCCTACAAGGTAGATAGTTCGCGTAGCATTCCACGGCTCCATTGCATGCTCAACAGCCAGCCCGCGCACCATCGCCTGAGCAAATTCGGGAGCAGCATTAATGCTCAAGATCCGCTGCTCTTGCAGGTTAAAGAGCATCATTTTATCGGCGTGGTTATACCCGTAAGCCGTCAAGGCGCTAATCTGCGGAGACTCCAGAGCATAGCTCTCTAAATCATCGACGTCCTGATGGTGCAGCGCCCAGAGTTGCCCCTCATCGTCCACAGGGAAGAAGGGAGAGCCCAGGTCCACCGGCTCTACTTCATCAAAGGCCAGCAGAATCTGACCGTCATTGATTTGGGCGAACTGAACGGTGGGCCCAGAGATGCTAGCTAGGAAGGAGCCTACAGCGTTGAGATTCCGCAAGAAATCATTGTGCTCAATGGTCTCCTGATCAAGCTCAAGGCCACTTTCCTTAAAGATTTGCTCAGTGATAATCCAGTCTTGGAGCTCTTCAGGGAGCTGGTTATCCTCATGCTTCTCAGACACTAGACTCCCTCCTTTCAACTATGGTTTATCGGTCTTATTTCTTATTGAGAGCTTTGCCGGTCTTCTTGAGGCAATAAGCCCCTCCCCCAGCGACGACAGCGAGCGCCGCTACCAGCCAGCCTGTGGCCTGAGAGAACAGGCCATTGAACGGTGCTGCCTGGTTATCTGAGGTGTTGGCAGCTTGGATGTAGCCGGCGTTTCCGGTGTGGAAGCGGATGTCTTCGGTGCGGGTGCGTTCGCGGGTTGGGGGTTCGGTGGTGGGGTTGGTGGTTTCTGTTGTGGAGGCGGGGGTTATGGCCTGGACTTCGGTTGCGGGCGTCTCGGCATTGGTGATGGGAGCTTCGTTAGTGGTGGGTTCCTGGGTGATGGGTGCGACGGGCTGCTCGGGAGCAGGGGCGGGTTCTACTGGCTGTTCAAGAATGGGGGCGGGTTCGGTAGGAGCAGGAAGGGGCTCAGTGGGCTGAGGCTCGGGGGTAGGGGCCGGTTCAGTGGGCTCCGGTTCGGGAGTGGGTTCAGGTTCAACGGGGACAGGGACGATGGGTTCTTCAGGTTCTACCGGATCAATAGGGTCAACGGGGTTGTCGGGTAGGGGGATGACCGGTTCGGTCGGTTCGGGTTCGGGGGTGGGTTCAGGTTCAATGGGTACAGGGACGATGGGTTCTTCAGGTTCGGGGGTTTCGTCGATGGGGGTGATGGGTTCTTCGGTGGTATCGCCGGGGGTGGTTTCGTACTGGTCAGAGGCGGTGATGGTGGTCGGGGTGTCTTCGGTGTCGGTGGCGAAGGCTGCGGTGGTGTTGGCCAGGGCGAGGGCGGTGATGGTGGCGGGGATGATGAGGCGGTTGGGGTGTGCCATTAGCGTTCCTTTACTTCGTTGTTGGTGATGATGTGGGTGTTGGTGGTGGCTTGGGGTTCGGTGGTGAGGGTGGTGTTTTGGTAGGTCCAGGTTCCTTCGGGTGTGGAGCACCAGCGTTCGGTTCCGATCCATTTGCCGGCGGGGCAGATGGGTTGGAGTTGGTCGTTGATGAGGGCTTGGTTATCTCCGAGGGTGATGTTTCCTTTGGTGAATTTCACGTAGTCGGAGGTGGGGATTTGGTGGGTGAGGAGGTTGGTTCCGTCGCCGGTGGTGTCGGTGAGTACGAGCCAGTGTTGTTCGCCGTCTTGCCAGGTGGAGATGGCGCGGGTGTCGTTTCCTGCGATCCATGCGGTGATGTGGGCGGTGTCGGTGGGGCCTTGGATGGCGATGCTGCGGCCGTCGTTGGTGTATTCGATGGTTGCCGGTGCTTTGACGATGAGGACGTTGGTGTCGGTGGCTGCCAAAATTGAGGCGTTTTCGGGGGTGGTTCCTTCGGTGGTGGCGGTGGTGTAGTGGGTGCCGTTGATGATGATGGGGGCGGTGCCGCGGGCGTTGAGGGTGCCGGTGAGGGTGCGGGGTTCTTGGGTGTTGTCGATGAGTAGGACTGTTCCTTCTCCCCCGTCGATGGCGGTGATGTTTGCTGTGGTGAGGGTGCGGGTTTTGGCGGGGTCGATGGTGGTTTGGGTGCTGTGGCTGTTTCCGGTGGTGATGTCGGTGGTTTTGAGAGTGGTTTCCTCTGCTGTGTAGAGGGTAGTGCCGGTGAGGGTGATGATCTGCTCATCGGCGGGGATGGTGTAGAGGATGGTTTCTTCGGCCGGGGTGCTGTTGGGGGCAGCTGCGTTGTTGGTGTTGGTCTCGTGGTTCAGGGTAAAGGCGGTGATGGTGGCAGCTAGGGCGATGCCTGCGAGAGTTGCAGCGGCCAGGTAGAGGGGGAGGCACTTTTTGGGTTCCTTGGGGTCGGTGTTCTGGGGCTGCTTGTCTTCGGTGTGGGTTGCTGAGGTGGTATCAGCGTCCTTGACGGGGGTGGTGGTCTCATCTGTGATGAGGGAGGTGGTCATGTTGTGGTTGAGTTTGAGGGCGATGGGCTGCTTGCCGTTGGGGTGGATATTGAGGCGTACGGGGAAGGTTTCCCCTGAGGTGACGGCGTGGGCGTGGACGGTGGCGATGATGTGGCGGGGGCTGGCTGCGGTGTCGGCTAGGTGGGTGCCGTCGTTGAGTGTCCAACCGGTGGTGGTTTGGGTGGCGGTGTAGGTGGGGATCATGGTCTTAGGCGGTGGTGGGGATGAGGGTGGCTTCGAGGATGAGGTTGTATTGGTAGTTGAATTGGTTGGCTGCTCCAACGTCTTCGAGGGTGCGGCCTGAGCAGGTGATCAGGATGAGGTTGGAAGGATGGGCAGGGTCGAAGATGCCGGTGATGGCGATGTCTTCTTGGTTGATGGTGTATTTGTCGGTGATGACGTATTCGCTGGTTGTCCCGTTGGCGTCGGTGGCGAAAAGGTGGGTGCATTCATCGATGGTGTGGAGGGTGCCCCAGGGGGAGAGTTCACCGCCTTCTGGGGTGAGGACTCCGGGGGCGTAGTCGATGTGCCCGGCGGTGATGGCTGGCCCGTAGCCGGTTGAGCCGATGGGGGCGGATTGTTCCCACCACATTCCAGCTGGAGCATCGGGAAAGGTCAGCTCGTAGCGGGTTTCTAGTGGGCTGTAGAAGTCGGTGCCGGGGACGGAGAGTGCGTATTCGCCGGGGTACTGCGGGTTCGTGGTGGCGGTTAGGTCGCATTGAGCGTGGCGGAATTCTTGTTCAGGTTCCGGGGCCCATTTTGCTCCTTGGGCGTCGATGCTGACCTTGGGCAGGGCGCTAGCTGGGGTGTCCAGGTTTGTTGAGTGGTTGCTGCACGCTGTGAGGGGTACGCCGAGTGTTAGGAGGATGAGTGCGGAGGTGATGCGGTTTCTCATCTGATGTACCCCTTCATGGTCTTACTAGGTCATTTGTGGTTTAAAAGATGACTCTAGGGACACGAAGGTGCTAGAAATGTAGGTACTGGCTCTGCTGGAACAGACCCTAGTGGTCAACTGGATATGTCCAGTATATGCCAGAAAAACGTATTTATAAACCTTTTTGGACAAATTGGGGTACATTTGCACCTGACTAGGCTAAACACCGCCATCTCCGAGCTCTTCTCCCCCTTCGTCCTCTCCGGACTACTCATCACCCTCATCGCCATCACCACAGACCCCACCTGGGGTACACCAGTAGCAATTTCACTCACCTTCATCGTCGGCATACCCCTAGCCCTATCCATCTGGATGCACCGAACTGGCCGCACCACCGACCGCTACATCCAAATACGAAAGCAGCGCACCCCCTTCTACGCGGGCACGCTGCTCTCACTTCTCACCGGGGCCATCTCACTGAACTTCGTCGATACAAGCTACGAAGTACCCCTAGCTCTGAATCTAGCCATCGCCACCTTAATCATCGTGATGCTCGTAAACCTCAAACTCAAGGTCAGCATTCACGCACTCATGGCCACACTCTTCGCTCTTGTATTCCCCCTCTACACTCCCCTACCAGCAATAGGCTATGCAGCAGGACTTAGCATCTGGGCCGCAACGCTCTACTCGCGCCACTACCTCAAACGCCACAGCATCCTAGAACTCATCACAGGAAGCATCTTCGGCCTCATGCTCGCTGCAACCTACCTGACTTTGCGCTAAGGCTTCTCCGCTCACGATTAATCAGCATGAAGCCAAAAGCCAATGAGGCAAAAGTCAGGTAGATGAAAAACTCTCGGAAGCCAACGACAACCGGAGAAACAGGACTAAGCACGAATAACAAAGCTGCCATAGCAGCACTTAGATAGCTAGCTACAAAAATCCTCAACTCCATCTTCAACTTCGCATCATCACTATCTCCAGCAATTCGCCACAAACGGGGAACAAGATAATGAGATCCAGCCAGAAGACCTATGAGAGTAGAGCACTGATAAAGAGTGAAGGCGATGTAATGCCCGCTATAGCCAGCCAACCCACGGCTCGTAGACTCCGCGGCCCCCATCGCAACAAAAGATGCAGCAATACCAACTAGCGACAACACCAGCCACACACGGCTCATGCAAAGAGGACGTTCTTCCTCCTTGAAGATCTTCCGCGTCATCTGAGCCAGAGAGTAGGTAACTGCAAAACCCGCATAGGCAACTAGCGCTCGCTGAAGAAGATTGGTGAAGTTGTGCCCACCTATCAACGGATCTGCCATCTCGTAGATGGGCTTGAGCGATAGGAAGAGCGCAATAACTACACTCCAGTTAGCAGTTAGTAGATATTTATTTGTTCGTGATGTGCGACTGCGTTCTACTGCACTAAGCGCAAGTAGCAACATCACTGAGATAACAACAGCTTCGATAGGTCTGAAGCTACCCCAGTAAGTCCAGAACGACATGTTTGGGCTCGCTCTCGGTCGGTTTATTCATTTTTTCCGCGAGTGATGTTGCGAGTAATTCGTTGCGGTGTTGCAGTTCTTCATCAGTAGCTGAGGCAAGTGCATCTTGTCTGATGTTGGGGGATAGCCCTGCTTCACGGAAACTTAGACTACCAGATACAGCCAGGGCTAGCTGAATACTGAAGTGAAACTTTTGGCTCATCAGAGCCATATGTTCGATGCTCCAGCTAGCTTCTTTATGGTTCTTAGCAATCTGCGTATCAGAGATTCCCACAAGGTCTCTGAGGGCTGAGTAAGTAGCAGTAGGTGCAGCTGTTTTAAACCACGGCCCCCAGTACTCTTTTCCGGCTTTGAAGTCATCAATATCCCAGTGAGTGTAGCGCACCCCAAGACGTCGCGCCGTCTCAAGGAGAATATCGCGGGGGGAGATGAGAGCAAGTAATTCTTGCCTACTTGGGGACACATCTGAGATAAGAAGATTTTCATAGCCGGGGAAGCTAGCAAGGTCCTGAAGGGGGGAACTACCTATACCCCGACTTATTTTGATGATGCTCGCTGCGGGGATTGAGTCTGCATTGAGCTGATAAGAAAGAGTGGATTTTGAAATTCCTGATACTTTAGCTAGCGCACGAACGCTCGGAGTCTTTGCTGTTTGCAATGCCGCCTGTGCCCAATACTCAAATTGTGAGCGAGTGATAGTGGCGGTGTGCGGCATGGCAGTGAGCGCGTCCTTGTCCTGTACTTAGCTAGCTGTGAGTCTTCCGCGCGGATCTGGTGAAGGGTAGAGATGGAACCCATGAAACCCTGAACGGCTGTCCGCGTTATATTCAAGAATACGCGCTTGAGGGTAGACTTCCTTAGCTTTTGTGAGCGCTTCTCGGAAGGTGATTTTAAACCTCTTTAGGTCAGCCTGTGAGCCAAACTGTTCATGGAGCTGCTTCCATGTAACGCGGGAGGGTTTTGAGCGGCCGTAGAGGCGCAAACAGAGCCAGAGGTAGATATCTAGCACCAGAGGGGATTTGGTGCTTTCTTGGAGGACGTCGTAGGCGTCTTTATCGATGGGCACAGCTGTTTTGAGTTGCTGGTAGAGCTCTTCGGAAAGGATAATTTCGGAGCGGTTTTTACTGCTTACATCGCCGTCTACAAACCACAGGGTTGCTTCTTGTGCGATGAGCAGTCGGCGGTATTCGACTTTGCGCTCACCTTCGATGTCTTCGGTGGTGGTGATTTGCAGGGTGCAGTTGATAAGTGCTTGGAGCTGGTTGGAGACTTCGCGGGCGTTTCTTTGGTTCCAGGGGATGTTAAGTTCGCGGAGGAATTCTCGGAGGGTGGGGGGAACCTTGACGGTTTTGCGTCTGGTGATTTTGGCTCGTGTGCAAGCCCAGAGGAGAATTTGGCGGGCGATTTTTCCGCTAGGGAGTTGGGATCGCATTTGGCCTGTCGCCGCGTCTAGGATTCGCCCGGCAGTGATGGCATATTCTTCGGTGCCGTTGGTGCGAACCCATTCAATAGAATCCGTGGGCCGGTAAGGCAGAGAGAAGCGGATGAGGTCCTGGGGGAGGAACACGTGGTGTGCTTCTCCATCAATTGCTTGTAGACTGGTCATAGCAGTCCTTTCCATGTTCAGGTGTCAACTGAGTAGATTCGATGGATTGGGCTGAGCCTCTAGCTGCTGGAACAGCTAGGGGCTCTTTTCTTTAATCCATTAAAGCCTAGTTAGAGCGGTCTGGAGCACAGGGCCCCTTTTGTCCAACTTTCGCATGTTTTGGGCTGTTTTCAAACTTGAATGGACAGATTTTATATTTCCCCTTGTCACAGCTGGGACATTTAGGAACCAAAGTGGGACATTTAGGAACCAAAGTGGGACATTTAGGAACCAAAGTGGGACATTTAGGAACCAAAGTGTTTTTAAAATTAAGGCATTTGGCCTAGTGAAAATGGTTTTTTGGGGCTGTTTTTGGGGCTGCCCCTTAAGTATTACCCAAAGTATTACCTAAGGTACTTCCTAAAACGGGGCCAGCCCCGCACCCCGCTGGGGCGCCCGCCCCAGACCCCTAGCCCCGTGGGCGCTGTCGCTTCGCTCCAGTGCCCACGGTTTAAAAGGTTGATTTGAGTTTTCTTGTGGTTGAGATGGTCTTAAGTTAAGAACTTAAGTTAAGTAGGCGCGAAAAATTTTTTCGGCCATACTGGAGCAAAGTTAGTGGCTCAAGGGACGGCCAGCTGAAAGACGTTTGATTCCGGTGTAAGGCTTACCCTCGTTGTACTTCTTCTCAAGGCGCTGGGTCTTCTCTAGTGCTGCTTGAATGATGAAGTCAGAGAAAGAACCATAACCTTCATCCCCTTGGGTTCGGATGAATGCTTCACGGAATCGCTCTAGGGTTGCTTGATCGGCGTAGAAGGTTGCCTTAGTTTTTGGAGTAGCTACAGTGGCCTCTGAGCCTTGTTTACCCCCCTTGGCCTTGGGAGTAGCAGCTTCTTGCTTTGAAGGTTCTAAGGCGCCTTCTGTGCCAGCTGTGGGGGCTTTGAGCGGGTGGGCATTAGCTGAGAATACAGATTTACGAGGTGCGGGGCGCTGTGCCTGTGCCATAGTTAGTTCTCCTCCCCCATCAGGGTATCGAGGTAGTGGTTATAAATTTGGGCAAGCTCGTCGTTAGGGGTTGCTTGCAAGCTGGTGGAGGCCTCGGCAATTTCCTTGAGTCGAACTGCCTGAGGAACTGGCGGGTAGAAAAGTTTGATCCCCTGAGCCTTAGCAGCCTCTTCGAGATCTAAACGCCACTGGCGAGCGCTGTTGGTGGTTTTGTTGAAGAGGTTGATGAGGATGCCGGTGATTTCGAGGCCTTCGTTGTAGTCCTCTTGGATGGCGTGGACGGTGCGGAGTAGTTCTGCGATGCCGTCGACGCTCCAGAGGGCTGCTTGGGTCACGATGATGACGCCGTTGGAGGCTACGAGGGCGTTGAGGGTGAGGGTGTCGATGGAGGGTGGGCAGTCGATGAGGATGAGGTCGTAGTTTTCTGCCAGGGGTTTGAGTGCTTTTTTGAGGGCGGTTTCGCGGCCTGTGGTTTTGACGAGTAGTTCGTCTCGGACGAGGCTGAGGGCTCGGGATGGGGTGGGTAGTAGTTCTACGGTGGGCCAGATGGTGGCGGTGATGATTTCTTCTGCGGTGATATCTGATCGTGTGGTTAGGGCATCAGCTAGTCCTGCGGTGTCTTCGGGTAGGGGTGCGAGGACGGTGGATTTGGTGAGGTTGCCCTGGGGGTCGATGTCTACGATGAGGGTTTTGAGGCCGCGGGCGGCTGCGGCGTCGGCGATGTAGTAGGTGGAAGTGGTTTTTCCTACTCCCCCCTTCTGGTTGAAGAGGGTGTAAATCTTAGCGCTCATGGGTGAGCTCCCTTCAGGGTGGGTGGTGGTTTGGTGGGTTTAGGTTTTATGGGGGCATAGCCCTTGATGTCTATAATACCAGCAACGCCGCTAATAGAGTCAATACCTCTAATAGAGTTATTTATGGGAAAGTGTTTGTGCAGATGAAGAGGGGTAATCTCACCTCTTGAGGTGGAGTTTAGGGGCCTGATGAGACGCTGCCCTTAACCTTGCTTTTCGCAAGATCTCCCTTCGGGGGTCTCCAGCTATAGACCTTTTCACTGGTCTTTAGTGGACCATCAGGATTCCCTTTGAGGTACGAAGCGATCCAGGTAAGTTGCCGCCCTTTCCTGTCCTTGCCGACAGCCTGATTTCTCCAATGTCCTCGAACAACCCACTTATAAGCACTTTTGCGATAGTTTCGCTTGCCGCCTTGAGATTCATCCTCATCGCGTTCGTTGCTGTGGCGCATAGGGACCATCTCGACAACTTGTACACGGCGTTTCTCAGGCACTGCGAAAGGTCCAAGGGGCTCATCAGCCTGTGCTACAGGTAGTGGGCGGGGCATGGTAGCACCAGTAGCAATATCACCTTCGGAGACCAGCGCAACGCTCGGTGTCTTCATCAATACCCACAGAGCAGACAGAAAAGCTAAAAACGCCTGTTGTCCTTCCGATTGGGTAAGCTCCCCTATCTCAGTAATTCGCCCAAGAGGAAGATCGAAGTATCCAAGAGGAATACGGGGGTCAATATCCCCAGGAACTTTGGACTTGGCACCATGCAGCCCGAAAACATGAACCGCCAACATACCTCGACCAATATGAGACCACATCACCCCGTATGCCTCACTGGTGAAATTGGTAAGGGCATCTAACCCCACCTTTTCGGCCGTCAATTGAAGCTGAGAAAGATACACCTTACGAGTGGCAACATCCATGGGCACCGGTGGCAACGGTTTTTCGAAGAAAAGAATCCCAGAAACCGCGGGGGCATCCAACGGCGAGATATGAGGGACGTCCTGGGATGCGTCCATAGCTTGCCGAGCAATCTCATCGCTCACCCAAAACAGTTCAGCATTTTTAGCACCAAGAACTTCATTCTCGGCATTCTGCGCGCTATCTTCGGGCAACCCAACCATGAGAGCGGACAAAACCCCTTCAGCCCTAGCCCTCTTGATATCAGCAAGAGCCCGCTCATAATAAGCAACCAAGTCCTTCCGAAACGCTGCTACCGCAACGGGTGGGAAAGAAGCTGCTGAAACTTTGCGACGACGGCTCATAGCTCCCATAGTATCCAAACAAGCAGCTCCCTTTTGTCCCACTTATTTTCTTGGCAACCAGAGAACCAAATTATTTAAGGCTTTAGGGTGAGCAGCTGACATAAACACCTCTAATAGAGTCAATAACACTAATAGAGACATTCGAGTTACCCAACACGAACCGGCACCAACTCATCCCAATGCGTAGTGCCCCGACGAGACAACGCCTCACGCCGCATCTCCCACCGAGTCTGAGACACAAACCCAGCAAGCCCTAACCCAATAGACCCCTCACCACACTTAGCCATTACCTCATCCAACAACCCAGTATTCTGCCCAGCCCTACTCAATCTCTGACTTAAAATGTGACTTGTTCAGGGTGTCTCTAGTGCTTTGGCGGCTGCTTCTGAAGCCTCATCAAAGCGACCTAGTCCTTCGAGCGCTTGGCTGCGCAAGCGATATATGAGTGCGATATCTGCAGGAGGTAGCCCGGGTGTCTCTAGTGCTTTGGTGGCTGCTTCTAAGGCCTCATCAAAGCGACCAAAATCTAAGAGTGTTGCGCTCTGGTAAACATGTGCGGATGCGATGATGTTGGGAGGTAGCCCGGGCGTCTCTAGGACCTTAGTGACTGCTTCTGAAGCCTCATCAAAGCGATTTAGCATTGCGAGCGTTGCGCTGCGCGAGAGAGATGCGAATGCGATATTTGCAGGAGGTAGCCCGGGTATCTCTAGGGCCTTAGTGGCTGCTTCTGAAGCCTCATCAAAGCGATCAAGTCCTATGAGTGCTGTGCTCTGGGAAACATGTGCGGATGCGATGATTGTGGGAAGTGGACCGGGTATCTCTAGGGCCTTAGTGGCTGCTTCTAAAGCCTCATCAAAGCGACCAAGTCCTATGAGTGCTGTGCTCTGGGAAACATGCGCGTTGGCGAGGGTCGTAGAACCTGCTTCTGGTGTTTCTAGTGCTTTGGTGGCTGCTTCTAAGGCCTCATCACAGCGACCAAGTCCTATGAGTGCTTTGCTCTGGTAAACATGTGCGGATGCGATGATGTTGGGAGGTAGCCCGGGCGTCTCTAGGACCTTAGTGACTGCTTCTAAAGCCTCATCAAAGCGACCTAGCCCTGTGAGTGCGTAACTCCGTATATTGTATGTGTTGAAGATAGCTGTAGGAGATGCTTCTGGGGACTCTAGGACCTTGGTGGCTGCTTCTAAGGCCTCATCAAAGCGACCAAGATTTGCGAGTGCTAAGCTCTGGTTAGCACGTGTGTTGGTGACAGTCGTGGGGGGTAGCCCGGGTGTCTCTAGGACCTTAGCGGCTGCTTCTAAGGCCTCATCAAAGCGACCTGATTCTATGAGTGCTGCGCACTGGTTAGCATATGCGGCTGCAATAGCTAGAGGAGATGCCTCCGGTGCGTCGATTAATTTTTGGTAGGATTCAACTGCTTCGCTAAAACGTTCTAATCGTAAAAGTGATAAAGATTTTTTTTCTTGTGCATCTATGATTGCTTTAGAAGGGCCACCTACTGTATTTATTGCCTTCTCATAGGCATCGACTGCTGCGGAGTAATTCTCCAAAGCGTACTGAATATTCCCGATATTAATATGAGAGAGCGAAATGATGTCAGGATTTGCACCAGGTATGTGGATTGCTTTTTTGAAAAAAGGTAGAGCTTTATTTTCTTTACCGGTATTCGTCAGTGTGACACCACTTCTGAAAAGTGAACTCGATTTTATATTACTCGTGACAAAGGGGTCAAATGATGATTTCTTGTAGTATGCAATAGCATCATTTGGCATATTTAGAAAATCGTAAATTAGAGCAATATAATAAAATGTATAGCACGATATTTGAGGAAATAAATTTGAGTACGCCTCAACTTTTTTAAAGTAGTCCAGCGATTCCTCCGGCTTATTCATTTTAAAACAGAGTGAACCTGCATTATAGAGAGCCCCAATAAGTATCTTGAGATTAATCTTTTCTTGGACTCCCAACATACTCAACGAAGAGATATCTGTTCTATAACTGGAGCTGTTAGAGTAAAGGGATATAATTTTTTTAAAGTAGTTCAAAGAATTGGAAAAATTGCTGTCCAAGTAGGATAAATACCCTGCTTTATAATATGCTTTTAATGATATTAAAGAATCATTGGAAACTCTTAAAATTTCTTCGTAGTGGGCGAGGGTGCTAGAAATTCTATGTGAGATGTCTTTTTCAACAGACAACGCATAATTAAACATACTAAAAGTCGATGAATCAGAGGAATCTGAAAAATCAGTAACTGGGTTGAAAATAAGTTCAATAAAATTATCACTGAGTTCGTAACGGATTTTAATATAATCAGTATGAGAAAACTTTTCTCTAATGTCCGCAAGACTATTAGATGCCTTATCCTTAGTAGCTGGGTGAATTTTTATCAGAGAAAGCAAAGTATCTAGTTCTTCTTCAGCAACCTCAAGATTGTGAGGAAACAATGAAGAAGCTATTTCAGATCTTTTCATGCGTGCTTTTGCAACTGTCCCTATGTTAGCTCTATTCCATGATAATACCTGTCCAAGAGTGCTTAGAGCCAAATCGGGTTTATTTAGATGATCGGCTTGGATAAAACCCTTTGTACAGATTGCTTTAGCAGCGGTTTCAGCCCTCGAACTTGGATCCTTGGACACTGCATCACATAGGGAAGCTGCCTTAACGTAGTTACCAGCTGATATGTATTCCTCAATCTTTCGACTCGCATCTGAATTATACTTTTTATTTCGAGATTTGTAAATTTTGCTAGAATTATTTGGTTCTCTTTTAGAATGATGGCTAGTTTTAGTAGATTTAGCTATCGGTTTTGAATAATCGTTAGTATTCGAATCCGATGAATCTTCAGGGTAATATTTATCAAATTTTTCCCCTATAAATATTCCTGAAGCCCAGAGGCATAGAGTAAAAAGAGATTCAAGGCACTCATTTAAACTTATTTCTGGCTGCCTTCTAACGTAGTCTTCATTGACCTCATGTGTTACCACATTTCCGTTTGCGCGAATTAAATGCATTAAGTCAATAATATTTTCTGGGACAAGTTCCTTAAAATCCTTATTTTTAATCAAGTGAAAATTATCAGTACTGGGCACGCCATCAACCAGAGGAAGGTCTAATTTTTTCAACTTATAAATTTCAAGAAGAGTTTCTTGAAGGGCCCTGCGCGAAAACATGTAGGTAGATTCAGTTTCTAAAATATCTACGCTGCGTTTTTGGGCTATATAACAATTGCGGAAAGCGTGGTAAGGTATAAGCCCATTGAAAACACTGAAATCAATCATTGCCCCCCCTAGTCTAATGAATTAGAAATATTTAAATAATATTTTATCTGAAAATAAAATAAAGTCAATAGGATAAGAAAAATATATTTTATTTATAACACAGAAACAGGTTTTACGTATTACTGTATATTTTTATGCGCTATTCCTTCCAAATTTTTTTTGGCAAGAGAATATTTGATATGATTTGCACTATGGTTATTTTCAACTAGTGATAATGCTTTATCTGCTAATTCGGAGGCCTCTTTCTTAGCATTAGCAGTGGGAGAATTCCACAAGGCCTTTGCATAATATACAAGTGTGACGTCGTAGTATGGTAAATTTAGTTTACGAGACCTTATTTCAATGTCCCTAAGTATCCACAAGGCCTTATCATATTCTCTTAGTGCTAAAAGTGCTCGGGCGTAAGTTCTGCCAGCTCGAACTGTCCCTGCAAAATTAATGCCAAAAACCTTTTTTCTACCACTAAGAACACTATATGACATCCTCATTGCATCTTCAGCTTGGGGTAAAACTTTTGAGGAATCAGATAACCCTAATTCAATTCGGGTCAAAATGATATTAGATAATGTAATTTGAGCTATCCATACAGGTCGAGACTCTTCTCCCCACATACGAGTACGAAACTCAAGCTCACTCCTAGTAATATCTTCAGCCTCATCAAGGTATGCGTCCAACCCTTTATTAAATAAAGCCACAGCAAGATTAATACGTGCAACAGATAAAGAATAACTTTCTGGCTTGAATTCTTTAAGAATTCTAACCTGCTCTCGGGAGACGCTAATGCTATAGTTGTATTTACCGACTCTCCTAGCATATAGTGCGATAGATTCGATACATTGACAAGCCATATCAGAATCCGCGCCAAATTCATTACTCACTACAGTGTATATTTCTTCAAATTTTTTGAGAGAATCTTTATATTCACGAGTATGTGATAGTATTTTTTCTCTAAGAATCAAAGTGCGCCAGTACAGTTTACAGTTTAAAGGTAATTTTTTTTCAACATCGCTAACTAAAATACTGACTGATCGCAAAATTTTATCGCTATCATAATTTCCTGAATCATAAGAAGTTTTGATAGCTAAGTATCGCCCAGTTAAAATTCCTTGAAGAGTATCCATATCATTTCCTATACAACAATATTGTATCTATTGCTTGTTTACAGTATGCAAGGACATTTTCGGCTTCTTCCGATGTTGCAGATCCATCTAGGAAATCTACTAAGAACCCTGTTATGGCATTGGTAGCCAACTGCTCAGCTGTGATTCTCTGTCTAAATTGACTCGCCCATTCATTGAAATCTGTTGTGGCAAATCCGTAATACGGTATATTTATTGAGCGTGAAAATGAACTGATAACTATTTCATTAATTAAATCTAATAAAATTTTTTTATCTTTTTTAGAAAGAGGTGAAGGGATGAAACTCGAGATTGTCTCAATGATGAGAGGAGTTCTGTATTTATTAATACCTACAATAGCAAGATTAGGGTAGCATAGAGCCCATTCTGAGACTGCCATTCCCAGACTTATAATTATATTTTCTGTACTAGCTTTTAATGAATTAGATTCATCTATTACACCAATCAAAAATTGGTGTAATGAGTAAGCTTTTGCTTCAATAACAGCAATATCTTCTGTTGTAAATGATATTTCGGTTACATCGGAGAGTATATTTTTAGCAAATCCATTTTTAAAATAATTGTAAAAGGTTGAACTAGCATAACCAGATTCCCTGCAAAAATGTTCTATAGATATAGTTAAAGAATCAGAATATTCAGCTATGGCTTTGTAAGCCCGCACTCGGTTTTCCCAGGCTTGATTGCCCCTTCTAGTCTCTTGGACTTTCTTCGTCCACAAAGCGTATTGCGTGGCATCCATACAGACATCTCTCCAAGATAAATGCTTAAGCTGGAGAGCATTACTCTTGTCCTGCGTCTCAGCTTCCCAGTACTGTAAGTATATACCGAGATACAAAGGAGTATGGATGAGAGAAACTGATACAGGAGAGAAAACTGAGAGCTACCTGCTTAATGAAGCAGATTTTCACCACCTTGTTACTTCAAACGGTCATTGTTACTGCTTGATTCACAATAAGAGGAATTAAGTATTAGTCTATCTAACACTGACATATCTAAAAATGGGAAGAAGGGCAACCATGTTCTTATCTGAAGGATTGACTACACTATCTGTTTCCGTGCGAACAGATAACGCAGTAATGGGTGAATCACCTAACTGTACTTCGTGCTGTGATTTTACTAGTCCAGAAAATTAACAAAAAATATCCTAGAGGCCAAAATAGTTCGTAGAAGAGAGATTCAATTATGTTTACGATTGAAAACCTTACAACGTTATCTGTAAAAGTTCGTCTGGATGAAAACACACGATCAATTATTGGAAAGTGTGGAAATGGAGGATCATCCTGTAACGGCGGTGGCGGCGGAGGCTGTCATGCGCTACCTCCGAAGTAATTAGGCGAATGGCAGGGCGTTTACGATGATTTGTAAATGCCCTGCTATTTCTTGCTATACATTAATTTATATAAAACTATAATTAGTGTGAAGAGGGGCCAGTTTTTCGTTAGGGCATTCCACTTAATGACCCTGAAAGAACATACATAATTTGATTAGTATTAATAATCGAATTACTATTTGAAGCTACTGTCAGACACTTAACGAAAATTCATCCCCTTGGTGCCCGTGGTGTATTCGCATGGATCTTAATTATATGTAGATGAAATAAAAGTTTCATATTTACTGAAATCTAATTGAAAGGATTTATTCTAATGTCTGAAAAATTGGTCTATGCAATTCCTGCTGTATCCAATAACGGAGCAATTGAAATTAATTCAAATGGGCTAACGTTTTTGATTGAGAAAGACGTTGATTTAATTTGGTGCATACTCAAACACTGTAACGGGTTAAAGACTGCGGAAGAGATATCCAATGATGTAGTGAGTGAGACCGGCGCGCAGAAAAACAAAGTAGATAAAGTTATTGTAGATCTAGTTAACTCTGGTATTGTATCAGATTCTAAATTTCTCTATAAACACTTTATGTATCATTCGGATAATCCGTCTATATTTTCTTCCGATATGGAGCGTAAATCATATATTTCTTATGAGAAAATGCCTGGATGGCAACCTAATGGCGAAGGTTATTCTCTCGAGAATGTCCCCCAAGAGGCGTCTAACAGAGAATCTTGTCGTTCCTTCAGCGATCAATCTATATCATTGCACGAATTAGCTGTTATCATACGAAGCGCGACGAACCGACCGCCTTCTGCTGGCGGTCTTTATCCTATTAGAATATCTATTATTTTGAATAGAAATATTGGTAACCTAGAACCTGGAGTATATCATTATTCATCGATAAAAAATGAGATAATACCAGCTGGCAGAGTTAGTCCTGAAGAAGTTCTTTTCGCATTAAACCGTGAGGATGGCATCTATAATGCTCCTGCCGTGATTGTTATTTCAGGCGATGTAGAACGTCAGCCTTTGAAATACTCTAATCGTGGATGGCGATATACTTTGATCGAATCAGGAATAGCCACTGAACGAATCCTAAATAAGGCTGAAGGTATTGGTCTTAGTACACTAATTTTTGGTGGATATGACGACACCGCACTTAATTCGTTGCTATTTGGCTTAAATAATTCTAGTATGAGAGCCATAATATGTGTCGCAATTGGGCATAAGTTAAATCATAGTGCTGATGACTTAAACCTCGATAATTTGCATAATCTGCTAGATGATCTATTTGTCGGGGAGGAAAAATTAATCGAATCAGCCGGTGACATTACTTATATATCAAAAGTAGGAGATCTATCATTTCATCAAGCCTTAGCCTCGATTCGAGATAACAAAGATATTTCTGAAAAACATTACGAAGGTGGTACTGCTGCATCAACTATTGCAGCTCGTACCAAAGCTATCATCGAATGTGTAGAGCGTTATTCATCATCTTTGGTTCGTATCGATAAATTCGGTCCCGCCTGTAAAATTAATCCTAATTTTGATGCCATATCATTTTTGCATATGAGCCTAACCCAAATAGACTCGACCCCCAGTCTTATGAGTTTCGACCCATCATTCCCAGTAGAATGGGTTAAAGGGAATCGGCTGATTGATAATTTAGAGTTTTACTTGCCTATTGAACTTATTTATTACCCGCTTTCCTCTAACGATATCAATAGGCCCTTACTTACTACTAGCAATTCTTCTGGAGTTGCATCACATATAGAAAAATCCAAGGCAATACAAGGGGCATTTTTAGAGCTAATAGAACGCCATGCTGTTCTCGAGTCTTGGCATAAGCAAAAGTGTCCAATTTTAGTTCCTGAAGAGAATTATTCAAATTATGTATTGAATCGCCGTGAATACTGGGAAAATCAAGGCTATGAACTACATCTATTCGACTATAGTATGGAGGGCGTCCTTGTAGCAGGTGTTGCAATTGGAAGTTCTGTACATTTCCCAGCCTTTGCTTTTGGCTCTTCTGCCTCGCTTAATTGGGAAACAGCGGTGAATAAAGCGCTGCATGAGGCAGAATCTGGAATATCTATTTATCGAAAACCATCATCTAAAAATAAATTCTCTCCAATGTCAGTTGATGAGGTTGTAACGCCCCTTGACCACGGTCATTTTCATGCATATGATCCTAATCGAACCGCTTGGAATTTTTTGTCTAGCTCCTCTGCGCCTATCGACTATAGCATTCCTGCTTCCGTGAATGACATAGATTCTGCAATACATTTATTTGAGCCAATTTCATTTCAGATTGATTCGCCTGATCCAATCGTTACTTACAGGGTTGTTTCACCTAAACTTTTTCCTATTTCTTTTGGTGCAAAATGGGAGTTTAGACCTGATTGGAGTGTCGCGCCGAAAATACCACATTTTATAGCTTAAGAAAGGAACGCCTTTCCCTGATTTTTGTATAGCTATACTACAATTAGTCTTTTCTCCTGCCATGGGTATTCATATATTGCTGTATTTTATAGATACTCCATAGTGTTCCTCGTGATAAAGGAATCGGAAAATGAGGAGATTTTTGAGACATGGATTCAACAGATCTCTTTGATTTATATCCAAGAATCTCAGCTGCTTGTTTGCTATCACAAGAACCAGTTTCTAGAAGTTCTTTAAAGAAATCCGCACCAACTAACTCACGAGCAAACTGTTCATCAGTGATTTCTTGCTGGCAGAGCTCTAGAATCTGTGTTCGCATTTCGCTTAGAGGTAGCTTGCCCATGATCGCCTTCCTGCACCGCGGCGGGTGTTCTCGGTATCTTGTAGCTTTCGGATATCTTTTGCGCGGGTAGCGTCAAATTCGGTCTGCTGAACCCCTACTACTTGCAAGCTGGAGTCAGCGTAGACGGCGTCGAGTTGGCTGTTGATCCATGATTCAGGGTTGCCCCCGTGGTCCTTCTTGATGTCGGCCAGGACGTCGGAGGCGTGGTAGCCGCCCTTTGAGCCGATATTGAACTCGCGAATCTGCCCATCAGAGGTCTTTGCGGTAACGCGGATCCTCACGCGCTTATCTCCTCTGCTCTGAGATTTGGTGGTTCGTCGGAGGTTATCGGTGAATTGCTTCCAGCCCTTGATTCTTCCCTTGGCGGTCTTAGTGTGGGGCATCTCAATCCGGTCGATCTTGCCACCGTCTGCCAAATGCTGCGTTGGGTGAATCTTGAGCCGATGTGCCTTCGGCGTTGCCTTGCCAACGATTTTTGCTTTGGTATCTGAGGGGGTCGTCATTCTGCCCTTACGAGCACGGACCTTCACCAGAGCGCCATCCTTAGAGCGACGACGTGGAGGCTGTTTCGTTACTCGCCCGGTAGCATGAAGCTCCTTCAGGGCTCCCATGTAGGACTCGCCGCTGGTCTCTCCGCGGGCAATCTTACGCATCATACGGCCTGAGCGGCCGATGGCTGCTCCCAGATCATCCCAGGTCATTCCGTACTCTTGCTTGATAGCAAGGACCGTCTCAGCGTTTGTGAGTCCTTCTAATGACGTTGGCATTACTCATCCTCCTCGGAAACTGCGTAGTGAGCACCTAGATCATCAATCGGTAGGAACTCATCGGAGAAGTTCGCTGCATCAAACCCAGCCTTCTGCGCCCGGTCTCGAAGCCTATCGCGGGCTGCCCGTGATTCAGGAGTTTTCACCGGCGAATCAATAAACCCTTGAACACGAATCCGGCCGGCTTTTCCATCATCCGCCCCTCCATGCTCCACAGGTAGAGCCCAGCGAGGTAACTCCGTTGAATAAATCGCGTCACCGTTAATACCGATAATGCTGTTGCCTGGCAGAGTCAAAGCGCCACAATCAAAACCGTTAGCTTTATGGTGCAGTACTTTCGCGCGACCCCTACCCCATACCTGCACAGCAAGCTCAGGGTGATAATAGGCCCGCATGCGGTTATCTAAGGCCTGCGGAATTTCATAGATAAACGCTTTGCCCTTCTGGACCACCGACCCCTGATACTCAACCGGAATCATCTTCGGGTCATATGTAATGCCCGTCTTGCCCCGCCCGCGAGAAGCAAAAGCACCAATCGACTGAATCAAAATCGCACGCAAAGCAGCACCAATCGCAGTGCGGATCACTGGAGGGAAATCCGGATAGTTAGCTGCAACCTGACGAGCCTTCTGCAACCGCTCACTCCAAGTATCTAGCGGGGCGATATCCACTACCCGGCGAGTAGCTACATCAGAGCCCTTCTCGAACCTCTTGCGAGAAGAGTACCGCTTTTGATTGAAGACAATTCCCTCTACAAAATCGATAGCCCAACCAAACTTCCGAGCCACAAAAATCTCCGAAGCATCAGCCCAGCACTCACCACGAGCACCCGGCCGATTCGGGTAATACCAACCCTGCGATGCACTCTCAAAAGGAACACCGAAAATACCCACATGATTCCAGTTCGCAGGAACTGTAAAACGGATAAAGAAGCGAGCTCGCACATAGGGGTTTTCCTCCATCAACTCCCAACACTGAGCCCGATTCAAACGTACCCCCGGAGCCATCCCCAAAGCACGAGTCAAAGACGCATACATAAACCGACCATCAACATACGAAAAACTGTTTATTTTTGGAGACATATTAGGGTCAATCATCGCTACCACATCGGGATGATCCGGCAACGATTCCCCCGCCACCAAATGATCCAAATGGTGCTGCGTACTCGTTGCATGCAACTGCTCAGCAACATCATCCTCCAACAACGGAGGATCATAATTCGGAGGCAAAGTAAGCGCCCACAAATTATGACCAGTAGCAGCAGGAGTCATCATCATCGGAGAAGCGCCCTCCAAATCATTCCGAAAAAATTCCCCCAACATGCGTTCGCAGACATCCCATGCGTCGCGTGCTTGTTGTGGTGTTAGGGGGGTGTCTCCGAACCATTCTTTGGCGACTTTGACGTCTATGCGGGCGCGGGTGAGTGTGTGGTCGAAGCGGCCGGTGGGGGGTGTGCCGAGCCAGTGTCCTCGGTAGGTTTCCCAGCCGGGGGTTTGGACAAGAAGCCAGTGACGGCCGTTGGATTCGGCGGTGGGGATTTTTCCTGTGAAGAGGATCCGTTTGATTTCTTGGCCGTTGATACGGAGGTTGGCTACGGTGTCGAGCTTGTCGGCCAGGGTTGGCTTTTGGCGTCTTGGGCTAATTTTGGGTGTAAATGGTTGCCCGTTGGAGAGTACTCCTCGTCCGGTTTCATAGTCCATGAATGCGGTGGGAATGGGGCGGGGTTTCCATGGTGTGGGGCGCATGATACTTCCCTTCAATAGTTGTAAATTTACAACCACAATAGCACCGAAAGTTGTAAATTTACAACCAACGCTGATGAAAAAAATTGAGACACACCGAAGGAGGGGTACTCAATTTTTTTCGATATGCTAGGCTTACTGAGAGAACTTGTTCGAACGGTAAGCCTAATATCTCAAAAATATACCAAAATACCCCACAGGCACCCCTGAAAAATACCCCTAATGCACCCCCCGTTCCGCGTGCTTCAGCCCCGTGTGTCTGATTCAGTTTGAACCCACCTGTCAGCCCTTGAGGCACTTGAATAGCGTCACTACCCCTTCCCCAGTTGTCCTCTTCGAGGGCTCAGGGTCTTGATGAATCAAAACAAGGGGGTCAAGAAGAGCAGTGCAACTATCTCATTCCTTCATCTTCTTGCTCTGCTGTTTATATTCTTGGCGCAAGTGAAGTTTCTTTGCTGCTGAGAATCGTGCAAGAGTAAACAGGCTAAAGATGGAAGGTGGTCTCTGGGGTGAAAAGTGAGATGGGTGACTTGGAGGGTATGGCCTACTTAATCGAGTAACCTTCTATCTGATTTGCCAGGTCTGATTATCAGCTCTTCGTCGGAAACGAAATAGAAGCAATAACTCTATTAGTGACAAAACATCTGATGAAGATATGAGCAGCGCCTTCTGGGAGGATTTCAAGGTACTCTGCATGAGGGAGTAGGCACGAGGGGGCAGATAGGATCACTCCCCCCCCGTGCGTGATGTGCTGCTAGATATCGGTGAAATTGTTGCCCAATGGTTCTAATGGGGGCAATAACTCTATTAGAGGTAATAGGGGGTAAATTTCTAAATGAAAACCTGCATGCGCTTGGTTGGAAGTGATAGCTAGATGACCTGGTGGAGCTATATGGCGGCTAGTCAAAAATATGTTTGTATAATACAACATATGGATATAACTAATGGGGTCAAATCAGGTGCTCAAATCGGCCGTGAAGACGTGGCCAAGATCCTCAAAAACTCAGCACTAAAAATCACAGAATTCAGGGTGTTGGCATACCTCATAGAGCACCTAGAAAGCGATGCCTATCGCCCTGTCTCAATTACAAAACTTGCCCGGTCTATCAATCACGATAGGCCCCGAGTGAGTGCAGCAGTAGCTACTCTTGCAGCTCAAAAAATCATTATCAGAGGGGCAAAAATCGGCCGAGAATTTACCTACAGAATCAACCTGTAGAACGTACTTAGCAACAATAGATTCACTAACACTAATAACGGTAATAGATGTATTAGAGTTGCCATACTTTTACCGCCCTGTCTTCAACCGCTATCCTGGACTATGCAAGCTCTAAGCATGCACTCTGCACCTTTGGTGGTACTTAGGTGATAGAGGTTTGGTGGAATCTAGAAGTGCTCACAAGATCTTCTAGAGTCCAAGGTTTTATGAAAAAGGGGAGATCTCCACACAGGAGATCTCCCCTTTATTCGTTGCCCCCTAGAAGACTTTGGCTCTTAATCAAAGTTAGGCTCGGGCTCACCGCTGCGGCTGTTGAGCCCCTGCCTCTCCTTATACTCGACACGGCAAGGGATTTTTCGTGCAACAAGCTCACCAAACACACGCCCAATCAGAGCCATATGAACCTTCGCTGGGTAATCATGAAACTTTGAGGGCAACTGCTTGATACCTTCAGAACTCCAAGCAGTTTCCAAAACAATAAACGGAGCACCAGCCTCGTGAGACTCTTCAGCAGCAGTAACCATTTCCTGGAGATCCTGGTCAGTTCGTTCTAACCAACCCAGGATGTATTCAGTAACTTGAGGCGTTGGCCTAGATTTTTTACGCCACTGCATGACCGTGTTCTCACTGACCTGCAAATGGAAGGCAACCTGCTCGACGCTCAAACCCAGCAGTTCAGTGGCTGCCTTGAATGTCGTCGGAGACAGTGGAGACTCCAAAATCTTCGTGCTCATAGCCTAGCTTTCCTTCTGTTCCTTCTGAACAAGCTGATAAGAGAGACCCTTTGCTTCTAGGAGCACAATGAGATGCCCCAGGAAAGTTCGGTACTGCCCTAGTGTCCAACCTTCGTATTCATCACCAACCTCATCGCGAAAGTGCTCTTCGTTTTGGTAGTCGTAGAGTGTGAAGGTTCTATGGCTGCCGCTGCGAGTATTGATGTAAGGCTCTAGCTTCTGGGCCATGTCCGAGACAAGATTAGTTGTAGCAGATAGGGCTTCAGGGGACGGATCTAGTTTGCCGGAATCATATAGGCGCACGGTGCGTAAAGATTTATCTACTCGCTCACCGATTTCTGCAGCGGTGAGTCCGAGGGCAATTCGAGCTGTTCGAAAGTAAGGGCTGGTCATGGGCTTTGAAGCACTCTCTCATATGTACTTTTGGCCCCGAACTCCTACTCATTGGGTTCGGAATGGTTTGGGCCAAAGAGGGTCAGGGTGATTTCATTGTATTGCACTAAAGGTGCAATATGCAAGGGTCTGTGTGTTGATAGGCCTAAGATGTAGGACCTTACGTAAAAATCTTCAGGCCTTGATGGTAGCCCATATTACCCTATTTTATTACACCAATAGTGCAATAAAAGAGGAAAACTTTGATAGTGAAGGATACGGCGTGATGTACTCCGGTCTAGAGGACAAACAGACGGACAACCTGTTACTTCTCCCAATACGATGAGATGCTCAATTGCGTAGCATGAGGTTGTTTCTTGTCTTCTCTCGTTACCTGCACTTAGAGCGATTGGATTCGCTGAAGACTCATGTGTGCTGGCTCCTAGCTGCATGAGATAATCAAGCTACCGGAGCATGATGGACACCAGCGAAGAAGACTATTTCTCTAATCTTCCCGAAGATCTCGCAGCGCGATCCCCTGTTTCTTATGACCGCATCGTCCGTAACGGAAGTTTGAAATGGGGTCAGCGATTGAAATATGGGTTCACTCAAACTGCGTAGACGATGACCATAACGAAGTAGAAAGTTAAATGAGGCACGACATGCCAGAACTAAACTGGGTTGGTAAGGACAAAGTAATCACCCATCACCTTGACGTGCCTTTCCGTGTCCTGGATCGTAAATACTCATTTGACGACTCCGGCCAACGCGAAGATGATAACGGCTCCAAGAACATGATTATCAAAGGCGATAATCTTGAAGCCCTGAAAGCCTTACTCCCCCAGTACGAGGGGAAGATCAACTGTATCTATATTGACCCTCCCTACAACACCGGCAACGAGGGCTGGATCTACAGCGATAGCGTCAATGACCCCCGCATCAAAAAGTGGCTAGGTGAGGTCGTCGGCAAGGAAGGCGAAGACCTCTCCCGCCACGACAAGTGGCTCACCATGATGTACCCCAGGCTCCGCTTACTGCAACGCCTGCTTGCACCGACCGGGTCTATATTTATCTCCATCGATGATCACGAACTGGCCCATCTCCAGCTGGTGTGTGACGAGATTTTTGGAAGACGCTGCTTCGTCGCAAATATATCTTGGCAACGTACCTACTCCACCCGCAACGATTCCAAGGGTATTCCCGCAGAGGTAGAACACCTGCTGGTCTACTCCAAGGAGCCGGGCTGGAATCCTGGCAAGCTGGATCGTACAGCCGAGATGGATGCTAAGTATAAGAATCCAGACAATGATATGAGTCCTTGGCGTAGCTCTGATGCATTCGCACCAGGAGCCTCTACTCACCAAGGCATGGTGTATGCCATCCAACACCCTTTTACAGGTGAGCTTATCTATCCAGGAACAGGAAACTGTTGGAGATATCAGCAAACTGAAATGTTCAGAATCTTTTCAGGCTGGGGAGACTACGAGCTCCGCGACCTGAACGATGCGGAGAAGCGTGCAGAGGTTTGCGGTGTACCCGTAGCCGAAATCAAAAAAGATGTCCTAGGCATTATGCTCAAAAAGCCGTTGCATGAAGCTCAACAGGAAGCTCAACGAATTTATGATAGTGGCCCTTGGCCTCGCTTTTTCTTTACGAAAGGTGGCAAAGGCGGAGTTGCACGTAAAACCTACCTCAGTTCAGTCGGTGGTGCCCTCCCCACTAACTTCTGGTCCTATGAAGTTGCAGGACACACAGATGAAGCCAAGAAAGAAATCCGCGCTATCTTTGACGGCCGAGTCGCTTTCGATACCCCAAAGCCCACCAGGCTCATTGAACGTGTACTAGCCATTGCTACCAAGCCAGGTGACATCGTCCTCGATTCTTTCGCAGGGTCAGGAACCACCGGCCAAGCAGTCCTCAACCTCAACGCCAAAGACCAAGGCAACCGTTCATTCATCCTGGTAGAGCTCGGTGACTACGCAGATACCGTAACCGCTGAACGCGTCAAACGAACAATCACCGGCTACAAAAACCAGCAAATCGAAACAAAGATTCTCTTCGACAAAAAACTCACCACTGCAGCCCTCAAAAAAGGCCAAGAACTTTTTGACGAAGCAACCAAAATTGCTGAAGAAGCACAGGGCACCTACACCAAAGTCAGCAAGCCCAAGCTCGTCACTACTGTCAACGGAAAAACCGGCTCTACCTCTCTTCAAGTCATCGCAGAAAACCACCATGACCAGGATGTATCAGGGACAGGCGGTTCCTTCTCCTACTATGAGCTAGGCCGGCCTCTTCTCACTGGTGAAGAACTGAACCCCGCCGTCCCCCTCGAAAAAATACGAGAGTACATCTGGTTTACCGAAACCAGGGAAAACTACAACGCCACCAGCTCAACTGTACACTCAGACTTCCTCGGCCGGTCCACCGCAGATATCTCCTACTTTTTTGCCTACGACCAAGAAAAAGCCACAACACTCAACCGTGACTACCTAGCCACTCTCCCTGAAAATTGCAGGGCTGAAACCTACGTAATCTACGCTGACACCTGCCTTCTTAGTGACCAAGAACTAGCAGCCCTCAACATCACCTTCAAGAAAATCCCCCGGGACATCACCCGTCTCTAGCTCAGGAGCACACACATGGAACTAAAAAAATACCAAAAACGGGTGATCACAGATCTCTCTGACTACCTCACCCATCTCAACGAACATTCCACCCTTAGTGAATCATTCGCGGCGTACTGGGCCTCTCGCCAAATCGCCGTCGGCAAAAATGGTATGCAGGGCTACCAAAATATCATCGACGGCGTACCACACGTCTGTTACAAAGTCCCAACAGGCGGAGGCAAAACATTCCTAGCCTGCGCTTCAATAAAGCCTATATTCCAGGCCCTCCCAACTACGCGCAGGCAAGCAGTAGTCTGGCTCGTACCATCCGACTCAATTCTCACCCAAACCCTTGCAGCCCTAAAGAACCCCGCTCACCCCTACCGTCAGAAACTCAACGCAGACTTCAACGGACGGGTCGAGGTTTACTCAAAGGAAGATCTCCTGAGCGGCAAGAACTTCAGCCCAGCAACCGTAGCTGAACAACTATCGGTTATGGTGCTCTCATACGACTCATTCCGCGCTCGCAGCAAAGAAGGACGCAAAGCATACCAAGCTAACGGAAATCTAGCATCCTTCGCCACCGCTCTCGGAACCCCAGAACAACCTATCGATAACGCCGACAAGACCGCATTATTCCAAATAATCAACCAACTAAACCCTGTCGTAATAGTCGATGAATCCCACCATGCAGTCAGCGACCTAAGCCACAAGATGTTGGTGGACTTCAACCCCGCTTTCATCCTGGATCTAACTGCGACTCCGAAGAAACAAGCCAACGTCATCTCCTATGTCGATGCGCTCGCTTTGAAGAGCGAAAACATGGTGAAGCTCCCGGTAATCGCTTATAACCGATCAAACCAAACTGAAGTAATCACTGACGCAATCGACCTACGGAACTCACTCGAAGTCGCAGCCGAGCAGCAACGTAAAACCAGTGGACGGTATATTCGACCCATCGTCTTGTTCCAGGCCCAGCCCAAAACCGGTGAGGACGCTACATCATTTGAGAAGCTACGCGAAAAGCTAGTCAAGATAGGCATCCCTGATAACCAAATCGCTATCAAGACAGCAAACATTAATGAGCTCAAGGGTGTGGACTTGATGAGTGAGGATTGCCCAATCCGCTTTATTATCACCGTCAATGCTCTGAAAGAAGGCTGGGATTGTCCGTTTGCCTACGTCCTCGCTTCCTTAGCAAACAAGACTAGTCAAGTAGACGTTGAGCAGATCCTTGGGCGTGTGCTGCGTCAGCCTCATGCGGCTAAACAACGCAGTCAGCTGCTGAACATGAGTTATGTGCTGACATCTTCAAATGATTTCAATGCAACTCTTAACCAGATCATTTCTGGCCTTAACAGCGCGGGCTTTTCAAAACGTGACTTCCGAGCTGCAGATCAAGAACAAATCACCTTCAATCAATCCCAACAGCCAATAAATCAGCCCGAGCTGCCGTCTCTGGAGGCACAAGCGTCGGACGACGAGGTAGAAGAATTCCTGGACTTCGATGAAAATCAAGTCGCAGAAATTTTAGAAAAGCGTGAACCTAAAGAAACTGTTGACGAAGCTCCAGCGTCAGATGGTCTCGTTGCAATGTTGGAACAAGCGCAGCAGCAAGGAAACTCATACGAACAAGAGGCTGATGAAGCGGTCAGCTTAGGAGATATCTTTGTTCCTACAGACTTGGAAGGTGTAGTGGAAACTTATCGAGTTAACAGAGAATTCGACAGCGATCTCAAGACGCTCAAGTTGCCTCAGTTCGTCATAAAAGCTCCATCGTCTGCTTTGTTCTCAACCAGTGACGATGATTTTGACTTACTGCGGCATGAAGCTCTGGCGGCAGATTTCAACTTGCTTAGTAAAGATATCGACTTGGATCTTACTACAGCTGATGAGCAAATGTATCGCCTAGATGTTAGCAATAATTCTGATGTTCCCAAGGCTTTTCGCATGAGCGCTGCAGATCAACGGTTCATGCGTGAGCACTTTTCGAAACTTAGTGTTGAAGGCCAAAGAAGGAACGCTGCAGATGCGATTTATCAGCGACTTAAGCCGATTGACGCAATCATTGATTCTGATCTGCGACAGTATATTGATCGTGTGGTGGGTGCCTTCGGTGTTGAGGAGTTATTGGTTTATCAGGAACACCCGAATGCTGTTGCAGATAAGATCAAACAGAAAGTTCATGGTTTACTTCAAGAGCATAAGTTCAAGAAGTTTTACGAGGATATAGAGACCCGGCGCGTTGATGTGCGGGAGTTTTATTCCTTACCAGCGGTAATTCAACCCGTTCATTCGAGCTCGCTTATCGGTGGCTCTCTCTACGAGGCTGAAGACCGGATGAACAAGGACGAGATGGACTTCGCTGCCCGTTTTTCCAGCTTGGAAAATGTTCGTTGGTGGCACCGGAATATTGAACGCAAGGGGTTTTGTATCAACGGGCCGCTTAACCACTACCCGGACTTTATTGTAATGACGGAGAGCGGCACTGTTGTTATCGTTGAGCCCAAGGGGGTGCAGCTCAAGAACGATGACTCCCGACGAAAGCTCACTCTCGGACGAAAATGGGCTGACATGGCAGGTAGCAAGTATCGCTACTTTATGGTTTTTCAAGATGGAGTCAATCCATTGGAAGGCGCACACACCATGTCTGAGTTTCTCCGAATTCTGGGGCAGCTCTAGGGAGGAACAGCTCTGGCGCTGAGGGGGTGTGTTTGGGCGTGAAAAAGAGGGGAAGTTTATAACTTCCCCTCGATTTTATTCATTTGGCTTTATTATTATTGCAACGAACCAAAAAAATATGGATGGTAGCAATGCAAACAGCAAGACAGTTGGGTCATTTAGTTGAAAAGAATAATTTAGTCCAAGTGTACAAAAACCATTACCAATGGCGATGGCGAAATACATTATCAAACTTAATACAATTTTCATTGTAAATTTCCTTATTTTGTGTTCTATCAGTAAATATACAGGAAACTCCCAGAATGGTCAATGCTTTACTGCTGGTTTGGGTGGAAAATATGGGACTGTTGTGAAATGCTAACCATTTAGAGTTGGTGTTCATCTAGCTCTAAAATAACTCTATTAGAAGTAATAGAGTTGATAATGTTTATGAATTTGTAAATTTTGACATGACTTGACGCACTTGGTTGGGAGTTGGGTGTGTTAAGTTGTCGGCCATTCTGGTTGTAGATGTTGCTTGTGAATACCGTGGGGCAATGCAGCTATTGATTCAATTTACGTTGTTATCTGGGTGGCAGGGTTGTGAATGTGATCGATAAATGGCGTGGTTCTGCGATCGCTCTGTGGCGTGCAGGCCCGACATCGCACCGAAAGCTGTCATCTTAAACGGGGTCGCGTTACACAAAGGGGCATGAGATTTTGTATCCGATCGTGCCCTGCCCCTCACACGGCTTCACGGTCGGGAGGGAACGCCACCGCCCTGATAGCTGCGACCGTCTGTTCTTGGGTTAACGAGGAAACGTCGATGTCGGTAAACGCGCGTTGGAGCCATGCCGACTGTTGAAAGACTGGGAAATTGTTCAGCCGCCATTGCAGAGCATTAGGCTCTTCGGTGTCTTCTTCTGCGCGGCGTCGGTGTTCTACCGGGTCGATGTTCAGTACCACAGGCGTGAGTCGGATTGATGGATCAAAGTCTGAAGTAATCTCCGACCAATAGTCCTCCACCGTCACAGTCTGAGGCACAACGATGATCATAGGGCTGTCTTCCGGCAACTCCCGGAGGATAGCGTTAAGCGTAGACGCCACAAGTTTCCTCCACGCGGGCCACTCCTGGAAGTCCTGGACTGGCACCACCGGCTGAAGAACAGGCCTCAAAAGAGCCCCGATCTCTTCAGGGTCCACGATCACCGCACCGGGAACTTTCTGTGCCAACAACTTCGCTGCCGTTGTCTTGCCTGAACCGAACGTACCATTGATCCATATGACGTGTGGCTGAGTCTGCTGCATGCGCGCAGTCTACCTTTCGATACCTCTGCCTCACTCGAAGTGGTCTGCTGCCACACACGAGAAGATCATTACGCCACTAGTCGGAGAAACCGTTGACCAGCGCTTCCGGCACTACCCCCAGCTGTTCAGCCGGCTTGGGTTCTCTCATCGCTACCGTGCCCTGGGCAAAGACGAGCTGCTGTTCGTGCTGAACCGGCACTACAAGCGCCTAGGTAGAGAACTGGACCCGGAGGACTTCACAGATGCGCAAGCCATCGCCGCGATCGAGCGACTGACCCGCGGCAACTTCCGCGTAGTGGAGCGATTGTTCCCCCAGATCAAGCGGGTGTTGAAGATCAACGAGTTGGAGACCATCACCGACGATGTCATTGAGGCTGCTGCCAGCACCCTGGTCCTCGGGCACTGACGAGAACGTCCTGCTGTCGTCGTGGCCTCGTACAGAGGATGTCGCTTACACCGCCGCATCCAGCATTGTCATCGCGACGGGCTCGATGTCCGCGTCGGGATACGGGCTGACCACCGAGATGAACGCCCCTCGTCGGCGCTGGCGATCCAGCACCATGTGAGCGCCGAATCCGGAGGCGTAACCGTTGTGCCACACCAGCGGTCGATCGGATCTGTCTTCAACAAACCACCCCGCCGCGACAGATTTAGTGTCATCAGTGAAGCGCACTCGGAAAGCATCCTCGTAGACACAGTCATCGGCGAGAAGGGTTGACATGACCGTGGCGAAATCATGGGCGCTTCCCCTGATCCCTCCGGCCGGTCCATAGCCTTGCCCGGTCCAGGGCAGTTGGTCAGTGCCCCACACGGTGACAGCGTTGAGGTCATGCGGGAGGTTTCGCTGTGCAGGTTGCTGAGCGCGCAGGCGTGAACACCCCAGCGGTATCGTCAGCCTGTTTCGCACCAGCGTCGGGTAGTCCGCCCCGTCGGCGGCCGCTAACGCGTGGCCCAATGCTGCGGCAGCGAGGTTGGAGTAGCTGAAGCGCCCGGCATGACGGACACGCGATCGGCGAAGTTGGTTCATCAGATCGGCGAGGTTCTCGGGTTGTGGATCACCACCTGTCAGTACAGCACTGAGCGCTCGGGCTGCTGAGCGGATTCCCCCGCCGGTGGCAGGCAGTCCTGAGGTGTGGGTCAGGCAGGACTCCAAAGTCGCTTCACCGGCAGCTGTTCCGGCC